>CAZLOP010000165.1:0-4063 GCA_964561205.1 uncultured Clostridium sp.
ATAATGTTATAATATATTTATAAAAAATTTATATTTTAGTTAAAATTATGAGGTGCGATAAATGTATGAAAATATAAAAGAACATATATTTGACAAAAGTGTTGTTTGTCCTGTTTGTGGCAGTCATTTTAAAACCAAAGCAGTAAAATCAAAATCTCCAAGAATCCTATCAAAAGATTCTGATTTTTTCATTCAATATGATGTCGCTAATCCTTATTTCTATGATGTATGGATATGCAATTCATGTGGATATGCAGCAATGAAAACTGATTTTGAAAATTTAAGAGCTTTTAGACAGGAACTTGTAAAAAGTAATATAACACCAAAATGGAAACCAAGAGAATATCCAGTAATATTAGATGCTAATCTAGCAATAGAAAGATATAAATTAGCTCTTTTAAATGCAGTATTAATAAAAATGCCTGATAGTACAAAAGCTATGATATGTTTAAAAATAGCATGGATGTATAGATTTCTAGAAGACCCTGACCATGAAATAAATTTTCTTACTCAGGCCCTTGATGCTTTTAATGAAGCTTATGTACAAGAGTCATTCCCTATTTATGGTATGCAGAGAGATTCCTTCATGTACCTTTTAGGTGAACTAAACAGACGTATAGGAAATGGAGATGAAGCATTACGCTGGTTCTCTAAAACTATTGTAAGCACCAATTCGTCATATCGAGTAAAGGAAATGGCACGTTCTGGCAAAGAACTTATAAAAGAAGCAGCTCAAAAATAAAAAATGACTTAGATAAAAAATTCTAAGTCATCTCTTATTTTTAATCATCAATAAGCTTTAATGGTTTAAAATTAAGATAATCTGCAGATGTAAGAATATATTCTATTCCATCAATCATTCCTTCAAATAATTTTCCTTTTAAAACTGGCCCATGCAAATGTCCATATATTACTTTTTCAACATTATATTCTTTATATATTTTTATAAAATCTGATTCTTCAAATTTATCATTTACTGGTGGATAGTGCATCATTACTATAATCTTCTTATATCCTTTGTTCTTAGCGCTATCTAATGATAACTTAAGTCTGATTAGTTCTCTTTTATATATTTTCTCATCTTTTTCTGTAAAATTATTAGAATTAGGGCAACCCCATCCTCGCGTTCCACATATAGCATAATCATTATATTTATAAAAATTGTTTTGAAGAAATTTTGTATTTTCATACATTTCATTCATTTTTGTTATACTGCTCCACCAGAAATCATGGTTTCCTTTTCCTATTATCTTTTTTCCTGGAAGTTCATTTATCCAGTCTAAATCATAAACACTGTCTTCACTTTTTAAAGACCATGAAATATCTCCACCAATAAGAATCATATCTTCTTCTCTAATCATAGATAACCAGCTATTTTTTATTTTATCAGTATGATTTTTCCAATTATCGCCAAATATATCCATAGGTTTTTCTAAATTAAACCCTAAGTGCAAATCTGAAATGGTATATAACGCCATTCTTTTCACCTTTCTGTCATAATTTAAATATAATTCTTATAATTTTTTATCTAGGTCAGTAACAAAAGCTATAATATGAGCTACTGTTTCATATAATTCTGTAGGAATTTCATCCCCAACATCAATATTACATAGAAGTTCTGTCAATTCTTTATTATATACAATTGGTACATCATTCTCTTCAGCTTTTTCTATAATTTTATCTGCAATATGTCCTATACCTGATGCTGCAATTATAGGTGCATCACTATTAAATTCATATTTTAATGCTGCTGCCTTTTTTCTCTGATCCATTTGTACCGACTCCTTAAAATTATAATACTACCCCTCAATACATTCATAAAAATTATACTATATATTTAATTATACATATTAAAAACATTAAAAGCTATTCCTTTATACCATAATATCAATATTAGATATGTTATAATCATTAAAAAATTCTCTTGTACTAACTATATTGTTTTCACTTTTTCTTTCTTTTACACTTACAGTAATATAGTTATTATTTGCCTTTACAGAACTTAATCCATCTACAAGCTCCATCTTATGTCTGTTTAATAAATATGCAAATTTCTCATCGCACTGTAACTGTATGTTTATTTTTTTAGGACTCATTGTAATAAACCCATCAACATCTCCTAAATTAATAGTTTTTATATTAACTACCATTTTAGCATTAGTGCTGTCTATTTTCTTTCCATCTTTTCTATTATCTTTTATTATAAGCTTACATGGATATTCCTGTGAGTTATTTTGAATTGGAACATTAAGATAGTAGTATTCATTGTTCATTGTATTAAACACTTTTACATCATTTATATTATTTCTTAGCATTGTTGAAATTTTTAAATAAACTTCATTATCAGATTCCATATGAGATAAAATATTTTTTACTGCATCAGCAACATTATTTATCCTTTCTTTTATCTGTGTCTTAATGTCAGTTTTATCGTTATTTTGCAAATCAATTATTTTTTTATTTATAGTCTCAAGATTAGAAGTTGAAACCTTTGCTTCTTTTTTAACATCTTCATTTATAACAGGCATACTTTTAACTGCATTCTCAGACATAACTTTATCTTCTGATAATTTTTTATCAACAAATTGAGTTATTTCTTTAAATTCACTGTCTGTAAGTTTTATATCTTTATCTAATTGAGTTGATAAAAACTTTTCTATCCTCATTTTTGAAGATTCATCACTATCATTATTTTTAGTATTTCCAGACAATTCCCTCATTAATTTTTCTTCAACTAAGATGTTTTTAATTGTTTTTACTGTTGTTTTATCATTTTGAAGCTTTTCTGAAATTTCTTTTGGAAGATTTAATTCTTCTGCTTTATTTTTTACTTCAGATTCTTTAGGTAAAACATTATTTTCAGCCTGAGCTTTTTGCGACTCTTTTCCTGCTAGTGTTTTTAAAATATCTAATACATCAATATTTGATGGATTATTATCACTATAAACCTTAGCTGCTAAAGACGAAGTACTTTCATTAACATTTACATTATCAACAGCTTTATTCTGAACAAGGTTAATGTTATTCATAGTCTTATCAAATTGATTATTTAAACCGCTGTTATTTTCAATTATATCATTTATCTTTAACATTAACTTTTCTATAGAAAAACCATTTTTAAATATGTTATTAAAGCTTTCTATATTTTCCTTAGATAATTCGAGATTATTCTCAATAAATGTTAATATTTCATCACTGCTCATATTTTTAAATTCATTTAAAAACTCTGTAAGCATTTCCTTAATATTCTGCCCCTTAGTGCTTTCTGGATCAACATCAATACTTTGAAGATAACTTTTAATAAAATTGTTCATTTCTTCAGGATCAGAATTAAGATTAGCATTAAATGTTATTAAACCTTTAATTTGAGTTATATTATCTCTGTTTAATGATATATTATGTTTAATCATATTTTTTAATATATGAATATCCTCTTTAGACAATCCTTCTTTATCTATTATTTCATTAAAATTTTCATCTTCTTCTGTGTATTTTTGCGTATTTTCTTGTATTATTTTTAATTTTAATTTTCCGTTTTCGTAACCTTCAACTTGAAATTTCACAAGTTTAAGCTGTTCAGGATTTACATTATCATCAGTTTCAGCAATAAACTGCCACCCATCTGATGTTCTTATAGTAACATCTTTTCCATCACCTTTATCTACTACTTTACCTAAAAATTTCTCTCCTACTTCAAAAGTCAGCTTGCTTGATAATTTTTTATTATTGTTATTATATCCATTATTAATATTATTAATTATAGGCATATTACTATCTCCCCTATACTTTTCTCTAATTTATTTATCGGATATTTAAGTTATATATTTACCTTACAAATGACCTATTTTTTCATGTATTACTTTATATAATAAAAGCTATGCTAATTTTTCTTCAGGTATATTCTTCATTGTTAATGAAATTCTTTTTCTTTTTTCATCAACTTCAAGTATTGCTACTTTAACTATATCTCCAACTTTTACAACATCTAAAGGATGGTTTACAAATCTGTCTGCCATCTGACTCTTATGAACAAGACCATCCTGATGAACTCCTATATCTATGA
>CAZLOP010000166.1:0-4024 GCA_964561205.1 uncultured Clostridium sp.
TTCATACTTCTTTGTCAGTTTTATTATGCTTATAATATTACCCATAAAAATATCCCCTAAACGAGATTTATTCTAAGTTCAGATTTGGAATAAATCCTCCTTTAATGGGAAAGTCAATTATTTTTTATTTAGATTATTCAATACTTCTAAACACGCCTACAAGATCAAGAATTCCATATCCCCATTGTGGATTAGGATAAACATCGTTAGGTCTTTTTATTGTTCCTCTTAAAAAATAACTTTTTAATGTCTGTGAATACATATTCACATTATTTTTTTCTATAATTCCCCACTGCATCATTATGGCTGCAGCACCTGCAGCTACTGCACCTGCAGCTCCTGTTCCTTCTGCAAAAACCAATTTGTTTTGTGGTGCATAAGTCTTTATATCAACACCTCCACATGCCACATCAATGGCATTATATACTGTATCCTTAAAATATACTCCACTCTTACCTACTATACTAAAATTATTCTGATTATATGATGTAACAGTAAGGCTATATCTTCCAGGGCTTGGATTAGTTATTGTTCCATAATAATCTGGTGCTAAAAAACGAGTACCATTTAGTAAAAGCTTTTTCTGATACATCCACATATCATATCTTCCATCAAGAATATATTCACCATAAATTCTGCATTTCCATATTCCAGGCTGAAGATCATCAAAAGCTATAAATACAAGTTCATCCGTAGTTAATGCATCCGACAGATAATATAAAACATTTATTTGTGTTCTCTCAAAGACAAACTTATTAATTTGAATTTTTTTTATCGCTACTGGTATTTTACCTGTAGTTTCACCTGACGGTGAGAATATTTCAACTGACATTACATTTGGATTTTTGACCCATAATTCCATTCTTAAAAATTTCTGTTCCTCAGATACATATATATCCACATCATTATATTGTCCATATGAACTTATATTTCCTGATGCATGATTTGCTGCTTCACCTTCATTTCCAGTTGAAGTTACAACTGAAATTCCAATATTATAACAAGTACAGTCAATAAATTGTTCAAAAATTCCATTATCATAGTGATTGCCTAAAGTTGTGCCAAGTGAAATATAGATTACCATAGGCGTATTATTCTCTATTACATAATCATGTAAATACTGCACACCCAGCATCATTGACGCCATGTCATAAAGATAATTGCTATTAAGCATTTTTTCCATTGCCTCTGCTCTCTGAAGCTTAACTACAATAAAACTGCATTCTGGAGCAGCACCAATTACCTCATCCTTATTATCTTTTGCTCCAATTATTCCTGCCATGGCTGTACTGTTTCCAGCTTCATCTTTTGTATTAACTATATCATAAGGATTTCCTCCCTTTGCTGCAGTACTTAATGCATTATTTATTTCCTCATTAGAAAACTCTCTTCCAAATGGAACACTGGAACCTGGAACTGATTGTATTGTCTGATCCCATATAGATAAAATTCTTGATTTCCCATTTTTATCAATAAATGCGTCATTTGTATAATCAATTCCTGTTCCAATGATTCCTACAACTACACCTCTGCCGCTTAAATCCAATGACTGAAAATTCCTAATATTATTAATATTAGATGTTATTACAGGACTTATACTGCTTATATCAGGATTATAAGGTTTTATATTATCAAGAAGATTATATATATAGTATCTGCTTATATATACAATAGAAGGAAAAGGGTTATTATCTAAAGTATATATATCCTTTGTGCTGCGATTAAACTTAAAAGTAATTACTGCATATTTATCATCAATAATGGTAATATAATAATCATTTGATAATGAAGCTTCTTTTATTAAATCTCCTTGATATTCAACTACATAACTTATATAATTGGGATTATTAAAAACATATTCAGGTGCATTATTAAATCTTTCTTTCAAGAGATTTTACCTCCATTTTATATGGCTTTCTTACAAACAAATTTCCTGTATAAAATTCTTCATATGTTCTCAAGTTTTCATTAGTATAAACTCCAGCTATACTATTAAATACTCCTTCAATATTAAGTTTTCCATACCCTATTTCATTATTAGGATATGTTACATTAAAACTCTTATCTGCTCCTGTAGTAATATAACTAATTATCTTATTAGAGTACATAGCTGTATCATTACCTTTTACTATTCCCCATTCCAAAATTAAAGCACATACTCCTGCTGTAATAGATGCAGCTGGTGTTGAACCTGTAATACTCATTTTTAAATCTCCTGGTCCTACTGTATTAATATTAAATCCAGGTGCAACTACATCAGGCTTTATACTGCCATCAAGAGGAAATCCTCTTCCTGACTCAGCCATAATGCTGTTATTATCTTGATTATAAAACCCTACAGATACAGCCTTTTTAGCACTTCCGGCTGCAGTCATAGTCTGATTAGGATCAGATTCTATAAATACAGTATTGGGCGGCAGAGTTTTATATGGCGGAAGCCATATATCAAAACGGCCATCAACAATATAAGTTCCTTTAAGTCTCAGCCTCCATATTCCAGGCTTTATATTCTTAAATCTTAAAGAAATGATTTCAAGTCCGGTAAGACTATCTGGTATAGTATAGTTAACATTAAGGCTTGTGTTTTCATATGTGTATTGATATGTTTCCTCTTCATTTATTTTAGGCTGTGAAAATCCTGAATCCTGACCTGATGGAGATATTACTGAAAGTCCCATTTTATTTGGACGCCTTACCCATATTCTAAAATTAAGATTTTTCATTTCACGTGGTATATTAAGATCCTTTGTTAATATATCCCCTTCATTATTTAAATAACCAGATGCATGTCCCTCTGCTGCCCCCTCATTTCCACATCCACTTATTACTATTATCCCTCTAGTATTTGAAACCTGATTTACATAACGTGAAAATAAGTCATTACCATCATGACTATATTCTGTAGTGCCTACAGCACTTACTATAACTATAGGCTTTCTTTTATATAATGCATACTGTTTAAGATATTCAATTCCTGATAAAATAGCTGAATTATTATAAACAGGAACATTAGTAATTAAATTTTCTCTCAATTCCCTTTTATACACTTCAGACTGTCTAAGTTTTACAACAACAAAATTGCAGTCCTGTGCTATCCCTTGAACTTCACTATCATAACCTCTTGCCCCCACTATACCGGCAATGTTGGTTCCATGTCCTATCTCATCCTTAACCGGAACTATATCATATGGATTCTGACCATTCCTTGCAGCTTTAATTGCAGCATTTATATCATCTTCAAAAAATAGTTTTCCACCATAAACAGTATTATAATTTATATTAGACTTAACTTTTGTTTCATCAAAATAATTAATTGTCTGATCCCATATAACTTCAATACGTGTTGTATCATCTTCCCTTATAAATTCTTTATTCATATAATCTATGCCTGTATCAACTATTCCAATTAAAACACCTGAACCAGTGAGCCCTAAATATGGATTTAATTTTATAACATTTATATTGCTGGTGTTATTTGCATTTATTCCCTCAAGCACAAACATACTTCTTAGATTAACCAGTAATATAGATGGGATATCTTGCGTAAGTTCATCAATCCTGTCATCAAGAACTGAAACTATTGCTAATTTATAATTAATTATATAAGCACATGCATAGTCTACCTTCTCCATGTCAGCAATGATGTCCCCTCTGTATTCAACAAGATACTCATATTTATTTTCTCCATTAACAAAGGGATCACAAATTTCACTATAAGCCATAATCATTCTCCATAAATTCATACCATAATTAATTTATTCCTTTAACTAATAAATATTACAAATATAAAGTTGGAGTTGTTACACTAAAATTTGTTTTATTCTTTAACATTTACACAAATCAGAATTTAACGATATTAAGTAAGAACTAAAAACTAAGAGTGAAGGAAATTTTTCTTTCAGAAAAATAAAATTATATGTTTTATAAAAACAAAGTTTTTATAAAATCCTTTAACACATTACCTAAGCAGTAGATTTTGTGCAAACAAAATCCATGCAATATATAATAAAAAATCTGAAAGATT
>CAZLOP010000167.1:0-4011 GCA_964561205.1 uncultured Clostridium sp.
TGGCGCAATTTATGATTGGAATTTATTATTTGATTCTTTCCCGGGAAATATTGTGGTGAACATGTATAGGCTGATAATTTTGATTATTTCGTTTGTATTATGGATTTATAGTGATAGACATGAGAAGAAAAATTTATCATAAAATCCGAAGCCGGTACTAGGTAGTTGAATAACCGAGCCTTTCCGCTTAACATCCTAAAATACCCATTTCAGAAATTACGCGACGAACTAATATAGATTGTAAAACTTTTTATTTACATTATGACTCTATAGAAGGAATTATTATTGATTTCAGTAAAAATCTAATTGAACGACTGCTATTAATTCTGGAGCAAAAAGAATTTTTTAACCAGCCGTTTGATGCAAGCTGTATTTTTGAATCAATGTCTTATTTAGGCTTACAAAACTTTTTGGCAAATGATACGCAGGTCAATTGTTCTTTAAGTAAATCTTTTGTGACATCAACAATTTCATCTAAGGGAATATCTCCATACTCTCCGGCAAGCCAATCAAGATAAGCATATTCAATACTAACAGCCAACAAACTACCCATAATTTTTTTCTGGACATTTGTATAGTTTTGATTATTCGATAATTCAATTTTCAATATCTTTTCTATTGTTTTTCTAAAAGCCGTTCTAAAATCAGCACAATTGTCTTCCTTCGCAATATATCGAAAAAAATCAATTTCCTGATACATTAAATTGTTTAATAGCTTAAATAGATAATCTAATTCAAATTTATCTGTTTTAGAAATTTCATCAATAATCTTATTTTCCATTTCATCAACAAATTCAGAAAAAACATCCTCGACCATATCATAATGAGCATAAAAAGTCATTCTGTTAATATCAGCACGCTCTGCAATGTCGGAAATCGTAACCTTCTGATATCCCTTTTCTTGAACGAGCGAGATATAGGCTTTTCGGATTTCTCTTTTATTTTTCTGAAAACGTCTATCTGTAGATGATTTATACATAGTAACCTTCCTCTTTATAATCAAAACTATACAATGTGATAAGTAACTATCATTATGTATATTTTTGCTCATTGTTTTGTAACTGTCAAGTTATTATAATCCTATTTATCAATCGATTCAGAAAGGAGCTTTCACATGAATTTAATAGAAAAACTTATTTCGGGATATCCAACAGGAGAAGTCACTCCACAGGATTTCATTGATCATTTAACAATAGGCGCCGACGGATGGGTATGCGCATGGATTTCAATAGCACTTGCAGTTATATTTGGACTTTTTGTCTACATAATTCCAATCATACTTACGGAAAAAGACAAGGTAGGTCCATATCCGCTATGGTTACATACTTTTTATTGCGCTGCTGATTTTATGGGCATTTGGGTTTTTCTTGATGCGTGGAAAAACTATGAACATTTCCCATTATTCTTGTTACTTGCAATTGGAGAAGCAGTCTGGGTATGCATGGAAATTTTTTGTTTACAAAGAGCACTTACCTATGAAAAGAACATTAATTGGAAACCTGGAACATCTTTTAAATCACGCATAACAGATATAATCATTCAGGTAATTTGTTTTTATGTAGGATTAAATTTCCTTCGATTTGAACTGCTTGATAGTACTATGTGGAAATTTTGGATATTCACGCAAGTACTTATAACAATAATTCCAGGACTTGAATTAGAAAAAAGAGGATACAGAGAAGGAAACAATCTCGCTCTTCACATCGTGTTAATTTGCGTTGCGATTATATCATTCAACCCTTGGTGTAATATGTGGCTTGCAATAGAACCTGATTTCTTTTCACTTCAGGCAAATCCTTGGTACTACATTATGGGATTGATTTGTTTTATACTTTCTATTAGAGGAACCATTATTTATCTTAAATTGCCAAAGAAGACTGATGCTAATGAATAATCACCTTGCATCCAGTAGCGTTGATTTCGAAGCTAATAAATGACAAAAAATTCTTTCTAAATATGACATCTAAGCGTGTATCGTATTTAGAAAGAATTATTTTCTATGATTTAAGAATACAAATTTGTTTGATCAGATATTTTTTCACATTTTCGAAAAACATTATTCTGTTTTCAATCCTAATTCACTTTTCTAACTGCTTTCACTAAATTCACTAATTTTGCAGTAATAATTCGACGCATATTTTCATCCATTTTTAATGTTTTTAAATAAGACACCATATTCTGTGGACGAACAATATCTATCGGACGACTTGCATCTCCAGTCATTATCAATTCATATACTGTATCACAAAATTCATTACGCTCTTCCATCGACATTCCTGCCAGCCAGTTCTTAATTGCAGAATCCATAAAGTAAGAATCTCCTGTACGTTCTCCCATAACAACAAATCCTTTTCCCATAATATCCCAGGAATAAGGATCATGCTGAAAAATCCCCAGTTGCCTACTCTTAACAACTATGTATGGCTCTTCACGTTCAAACAGCATTCCAATCACATTCCCCTTGTTTCGAACATTTGTTTGTGTTATAATTATTTCAAGAGTTGCATATCATATATTATATATCATCACTACTTTAAAACATTTGACATTCTGTCTGGAATGGCTTATACTTTTCGTAGTGAATGAGTTACGGAAACTTGAGAAGCCCGTAACCCGGGCGGCTCCTGCGGGGGTCGTTTTGTTATTTATGCAGAATTTTTCGGAGGTGTTTTTATGGCTAACACTCTGCAAAATAAGCCTTTTTTAGATTATCCAGCACAAATTAAATATTAAAAGCAAAAGCAGTTAGTCATAAACGATGAGGTTTCTGCAATAACAGCTCTTGAAAAAGTCAGCTACTATGGTCTCATCAACGGATACAAGGATATTTTCAAAAATCCTGCTACAAATAGCTTTTATCCTGGTACTACCTTTGATGATATCTATAATTTGTACCTGTTTGATGCTGAATTAAGGGATGTGTTCTTAAAATATATATAATCTTTGAAAAACATGTAAAATCTTCTATCTCTTATCACTTTAGCAATACATATGGTAATGGCATTGCATTTTATCAAGACATCAATAATTACGACTACGGTAAACATCTATCCGATTTACTATACCTTTTTCACAAGATGACTGGGAAAATTAATGGGCGTCACCCATCTCCACAGGTCGCACATTATATGAACACTTATCAAGATGTACCTTTGTGGGTTCTTATAACAGATCTAACAATTATCGGTGGAGGACAACACATTCAATTAAATTCAACCTCAAAATAAGCATCTGCTTTTTGTTGGGACAATAGAACTACTTCCTCTGTGGTTCGCTGTTTCCATTTCAATTAGGTCAGTATCGAACTCTTTTGTTGAACGATGCACCATTTTGGGCACCCCGTTCAAGTTATTGCAATTTAAAAGAGACTACACATTTCTGTGTAATCCCTTAATTACCTAATTTGTTATTTAGTTATTATTAATTATTTTCATTGCCTCGGTTTCAGATATTTCTTCATACATTTCATAATATGGACTTTCATCACAAAAGTACTCTATCAATATTCCAGTTTGTATCCATTCACCATTCCTATATATCTCCCACTCTTCATCTAAAGCTCTAACAATCATATTTTTATGTTTTTCATCAAGTAAGCATATATATACATATTTTTTTCCCACTCTAATTCACCTTATCGATATTATCTGTTTTTTTAGTTTTCTTGACATTTCAAACATTTATCTTCGTAATTGGGTATATTCTGCCGATTCTTTATCTTTTATAACTCTTGCTTTCTCATACAATTCATGTAATTTTCCATTTACTACTTTTCCACCTTTAATAATAACATCATATATTTTATTTTCGTATTTTGCTTTTCAGCTGCAACAACGCACAAGAATGACTATATCTGTTTATCTGGAGCTAATAGCAATTTATCTATTACTGGATGAATCATACTTGTTTCTAATATCACGTTTATTGCACAAAGTTTCTTTCCCGCATCCTTACTTGATGCACCACAATGATATGCCTGTTCTGTAGCCAAACCATAATCCAGAACTATCA
>CAZLOP010000168.1:0-4003 GCA_964561205.1 uncultured Clostridium sp.
TGATGTTCTTGCTATTGCTATCATTTTAAAAATCAGGAATCCATACAAAACAAGAAGAATCATTGCACCAATAAATCCCCATTGTTCTGCTATGGCTGAAAATATAAAGTCTGTTTGAACCTCTGGAACATTCTGGGCTGCATATCCTGTAGTACCATCATTTGCTATGGATGGTCTGCTTCCAAACATTCCTCCAGAACCAATACCTATAAGTGACTGAGTCAAATGATATCCTGTATCAGCATCATCAGCAGCCGGGTTTAAAAATCCTGTAAATCTTGCCTTTTGATAATCCATTAAAAAGCCTGAATTCCATATAATTATTATTCCAAGAATTATGCTTAAAAATCCACCGCCTATTATTTTCATATCAAGTCCAGCAATAAAAAAGATTCCAAGAACTATAAAGAAACATACCATTGTCATTCCCATATCAGGCTGTATAATTATAAAAAAAACTGGTATTGCTGCATAAAAAACAAGTGTAAAAAAGTTTTTTACATCATTTATATGTCCATCCATTTCATCCAGCTTTTTAGCAAGCATAAATATTATCCCCAGCTTTGCAAGTTCTGCTGGCTGCAATGAAACAGGTCCAAATTTAAGCCATCCTCTTGCACCATTAACTACTGTCCCTGCAAATCTTGTTATTATAAGAAGAACCACACTTCCCCAATAAAACACAGGGGCATAATTTAATAAAAGTGAATAATCCACGCATAATATAAGATACATTGCAGCTAAAGAAATAATAAACCACATAAATTGTTTTGATGCATAAGACAATCCATATTCTCCTTTAGTGCACAAATATATATTAAATATTCCATAGAGAACTAATAAAATCATTGATACTAATAAGGTTTTATCTATTTCTTTAAGAAGTTTTGCATCTAATCTAAATTTGCTAAACACATTGTCACCTCTTCTTTTCATGTCATTATCTATTTAATTATACCTTATTATAACCCTATTCTCTATAATATTTCATATATCATAATAAATTCGTAATAATTAATTAATATTTATCATATCTATAAATTGCGTAGCAATTTATTCAAAGTAAGAACTAAAAACTAAGAACTAAGAGTGGCGGTAGATTTTGCTCAGCAAAATCAATGCAATAATATAATAAAAAATCTGAAGATTTTTTCACCGAAACTTTTAGCTTTTACCTATTAGTTTTTAGTTTTATATATATTCAGTAAAACTTGTATTTGTGAAACCAGAAAATGATAGACTTGCAGTGAAATATATATTTTATCTGCAAGTCTATTATTTTCGGTGTTTTACCACTGCACTAAGTTCTACGTAATATATAGATAAGAGGAAGATAATTATCTTCCTCTTATATTTTTTATTGGAATATTAGCAACTAATGCTGATGTATTTTCTCCATCTTCATGATCATTTTTGCTTACTGTTATTTCAACATCTTCTTCTGAAATATCAATATATTTTGATATTACCTGAAGAATTTCTTCTTTGATTTTATTAATTGTTTGTGTAGGAAGCTCTCCTCTGTCATGAATAAGTATTAATTTTAATCTATCTTTCGCAACTTCTTTAGGAGTTGGTTTATCACTTAAACTTTTGAAAAATCCCATTTTCTAATTCCTCCTATTTACGTGTAAAAATTTTGAAAAACGAACTGAAAAATCCTTCATGCTCAGTATCAAGATTCATAAATGCTACTTCTTCTCCAATAATTCTCTTTGCTATATTCTTAAATGCTTTGCCTGCCATAGCAGTATCATCTAAAACAATTGGCTCACCTTTATTAGTTGAAACTGTTATGCTCTTATCATCAGGAACAACTCCTATAAGCTTTATAGATAGTGTTTCTATTATATCTGACACATCAAGCATATCTCCATTTTTAGTCATAGTATAATTTAATCTGTTAACAACTACAGCATGATCTTCAAGACCTTTTGCATCAAGCTTTCCTATAACCCTGTCTGCATCCCTGACTGAAGTTATTTCAGGGTTTACTACAATTACAGCTCTGTCTGCACCAATTACTGCATTTTCAAAACCTTGTTCTATTCCTGCTGGTGAATCTATAAGAACATACTCAAATTCTTCTTTTAATTCATTAATTATTTTTAACATTTCCTGTGGACTTATATCATCTTTATCTCTTGTTTGTGCTGTTGGTAAAAGGCAAAGATTTTGAAATCTTTTATCTTTTATTAAAGCTTGTTTTAATCTGCATCTTCCTTCAATAACATCCATTATTGTATAAACAATTCTATTTTCAAGTCCAAGAAGTACATCTAAATTTCTAAGACCTGTATCTCCATCAACTACTACCACCTTTTTACCTAATGCTGCTAAGGCAGTACCAAGATTAGCAGTAGTAGTAGTTTTTCCAACTCCACCTTTTCCTGAAGTTATTACAATAGATTCTCCCATTAAAAAATCCCTCCGATAATTTTATATGTATTTATTAGGCAGATACGGTTCAACTACTATATAACCATCTTTAACCTTAGCTAATTCCGGATATACCGGCTTATCACTATCATCTGGTGACATAGCCATTAAATTTCCTATTTTAAGCATTTCTGGCTGAAGTGAAAAAGCTGCAATTACAGATTTTGTATTTCCATTTGTACCTGCACTTACCTTGCCCTTAAGTGTTCCTAAAACAATTACATTCCCTGCTGCAGATACTTCTGCTCCACTATTAACATCTCCAATAATTACAATATTGCCAGCGTAAGATATGCATTGTCCGCTTCTAACTGTTTTTCTCATAAATTTTGTTCTTCCTTCATATACACCTGAAAATACCTTTGTCTCGTTTTTAGGCTTAACTTTTTCCATATCTTCAAGTATTATATCCTTCAGTTCTATTTCATTTAGCAGCATTTCTTTTAAAGTTTGGACATTTTTTTTACTAACTGACCTTAAATCCATTTTTAATTCTAATGTCATTCCTTTATAAAAATGTTTTCCTTTTGACAGCTTATTAATTAAGCTTATCATCATTTCTTCAAAACTTCCAAATCTGCTAATATCTATTTGAGTATTTATGCCTTCTTTATTGCCTTTTATTACAATGCCATCATTACTCATATCTTCCTCCAAATATATGCAGTTTCAACTTTTATAAGAAACATTTTTTCTGCCAGGCATTACATGCCTCCACTTAAAATTATATCATTATTTCAATATTTTTGTATATAATTTTAATGCGTTTTAGAGGTTCTTATAGATTTACTTTAACACTATTATTAATAACTATACTGTCTGGTGTAACATTACAGTCATATGCAAGTATGTTTACCCCTCTTTTTTCTGCATTAACCAATGCTTCTGCAAATTTTTTATGTGTTTCGTAATTAGGCTCAAAATATAACACATCTTTCATTTGAATAACAAAAAATACGTATGCTTCAAATCCTTCTTCAACACATTCACAGAGTTCATTAACATGTTTTACTGCACGTTCACTTGGTGCATCAGGAAATCTAACAACTTGATTTTCCTCAAGAGTTACCCCTTTTACTTCTATAAATATTCTTCTGTTATCTTCTGTTTCTACATATAAGTCAAATCTTGAATTTTTGTATGTTTTCTCAGGTTTAATATATGTAACTTTATGAAACAGTTTTCCGCTTTCTATAAATTCATATACTGCTTTATTAGGAACCTGTGAATCCATATTAATAATCCTGTTGCCCTTTTCAACTGCAATTAATGAAAATTTTGTTTTTCTTTTAGGATTATCACTTTCCTGTACATAAACTATACTTTTTTCTGGTATAAGAAGTTCCTTACATCTTCCTGTATTTTTCACATGACATATTTCTATTTTATTATCTATTTCAATGTGAGCAATAAATCTATTGGGACGTTTTATAAATCTGCCTTTTTTTATATTTTCATATTTCATAAATTATGACTCCATTCTTCAGCATTTATATAAATCAGAATTTTATTAAGTAATAGGTAAGAAGTAAGAGGTAAGAGTTTAGGAAATTTTTCTTACAGA
>CAZLOP010000169.1:0-1998 GCA_964561205.1 uncultured Clostridium sp.
ACTCGTTGGAGTTATTGACCGAGAACCCTACGACTTTAGTCGTGGGAGGTTCAGTATAGAGAAGTTAAATACATATGAAAGACCACTTATGTAGTGGTTAGAAGTGGCAATTTTTCGCCACAAAATATTTGATTTATTGGCAAAATTGCCAGTTGCTAATAAATTAGCTGGTAGTAAACCGCCACCTCTATCCGATTGAATAAATCTTTCGGAGTACCTTTTGAGGAAGATAAGGCTTATTCCTTATCTTTATCCTCGAAATATTCCTTTATTAGTTTTTCAAGGAATTCAGCAACACTCATATCTAACTGAATGGCTTCTATTTTAGTTTGTTTAAGAAGTTCCGTATCGAGTGTTGTTGTAAATTTTGTTTTTGCCATATTTATCACCTCGCAATGATAATATACCATATATACGTATATATGTCAATACGTAAAAACTTATTATTTTCATTGACAAGTACGTACATACGTATTATAATCATATACGTAGGGAGGTGCTTTATATGAAAGTTACAAGAACTGAACAACAATTTATAAGAAAAAATCATCCTTTATATGAAATAGTAGATAGACATTGCTTCTATTCAAAAAATGTTTATAATCAAGCAAATTACTTAATCAGACAAGCATTCATAAAAGAGAATAAAGTATTAAGTGCATTTGATGTACAAAAACTTATGCAAGATATGGATTGTTATAAGGAATGTGGTTCACAGGCAGCACAAAAAACTATTCAGCTTGTGGGAAAAATGTGGAAATCATTTTTCAAAGCCAATAAAGATTATCAGAATCATCCAGAAAAGTATCTTGGCAGACCTAAAATTCCAAAGTATTTAAAGAAAGATGCCAGACAAGTATTTATGCTAAAAAATATTCAATGCTCATTAAACAATGGAATTTTTAGAATTTCGTACAAGCCGTTTAATCAGTACACGACTCCTACTCATGCGACTGGTAAGTTAATGCAATGTAGATTCGTTCCAAAAGGAGAATATTACATTATGGAGATTGTTTACGAAATTGATGTACCTGATTGCAAAGAAAAAATTGATAGAGTTTGTAGTGTCGATTTAGGTGTAGAGAATTTTATAACAGTCGTAAATAATTTTGGCGAACAACCATTTATAGTTAAAGGTGGTGAATTGAAATCAGTTAATCAGTATTTTAATAAGAAGAAAGCGGAATTACAATCCGATTTAAAGAAGAAACACAATAAGGATTGGTCAAACAGACTAGAAAAATTAACTAATAAGAGGTATGAAAAGATTAAATATCTCATGCACTGTATCAGTAAGCAGTTGGTAGATTACTGTGTTCGTAATAATGTCGATACTCTTGTATTTGGTTTAAATAGAAAATGGAAACAAGAAAATAGTGGAATGCAAAATTTTACTTGTATACCATATGATTTATTTATTAATCAAATTAAGAGCAAATGCGAACAGAATGGTATTAAATGCATTGAAACAGATGAATCTTATACGAGTGGAACTTCTTTTGTAGATAATGAAGAACCAATAAAAGAAAACTATGACAAAAAGAGAAGAGTATATCGTGGGTTGTTTGTTAGTAAGGGTGGAAAATCTATCAATGCAGATGTTAATGGTGCTTATCAAATTATGAAAAAAGTAGTTCCTGATGCTTTTAGCAAGGGAATAGAGGGTGTTGGTTTACATCCATCGAGACATTATATTTATGGAAAGTCATGAATTTCATATAAATAAAAATAAAGAAAGGAACAATGAGTAATCCTAGGTAATATACGTGTACACGTCTCGTAAATAAGAAAATTTGAATACAAAAAATAAATCAAATACTTTAGGAAAACCACATTTAAGAACAATTGAACTATTCAGTGGTATTGGAGCACAAGTAAAAGGAATTAACAGAACAAATTTATTTGATGTTGATGTTGTTGCAACATCAGATTTAGATAAAGAAGTGGTAGTAAGTTATGCTGCAATTCATTGTGGTTTAACTAACGAAATGATTAACA
>CAZLOP010000169.1:2098-3996 GCA_964561205.1 uncultured Clostridium sp.
ATATTTCGCATAATCGTGGTGATATGACACAGATTAAATCACTGCCAGATTGTGATTTACTTACATACTCAACACCATGTTTTACAGAAAACACATATGTTTTAACTAAAGATGGTATTAAAAAAATTATTGAAGTAACAAGTGAGGATGAAGTTTTAACTCACAATAATCAATATAGAAAAGTTTTAAGTAGTAAATGTACTGGCATAAAGAGTATTTACATAGTTGATGCAATGTGCAGTAACAAGATTGAATGTACAGAAAATCATAAATTTTATGTAAGAGAAAAATATAGAGTATATCCTACATACAAAAATGGGAAACGTGGAAATGTCAGAAGATTTAAAGAACCTAAGTGGGTCGAGTGCAAAGACTTGAGTAAGAATTATTATTTAGGTTTCGCAATTAATCAAAATTCTATTATGCCGGATTGGGATGGAATTTATCTCAAATGGAATGACGGTAGAAAAACAAGACACAAAAATGAAATTGAATCACTTCTTCATAATCATAGTTTTTGGTGGATTGTAGGAAGATATTTGGGAGATGGTTGGACTAGAAAAAATAGTGGAATTGTTATTTGTTGTAATAAGTCTGAAGTAAAAGAAATTTTACCTCATATACGAAATTGTGGATTTAATTATAATATCGTTGAGGAAAGGACAGTAAACAAAATTCAAATATCTCGAAAAGAATTAGAATTGTTTTTTAAGCCATTTGGGCATGGAGCAGAAAATAAGAAAATTCCTAGTTTTATATTTGATATGCCTAAAGAATATTTGCAAAGTCTGATTGATGGATATATTAGTGCAGATGGAAACTGTAAAGATGGAAGAAATAGAGTTACAAGTGTGAGTAAAGAACTAATTTATGGTTTCGCCCAATTAGTAGCCAAGGCATATAATCGTCCATTTAGTATTAATTTCACTAAAAGAAAACCAATTGTATTTATTGAGGGTAGAAAATGCAATCAAAGAGATTCTTGGGAATTAACATGGAAAGATAAAGACGGTAAACAAGATAAAGCATTTTATGAAGATGGACACATATGGTTTCCAATCAGAAATATTGAAAATACTAATAGGGAAGAAAAAGTGTATGACATCACAGTAGATGAAGACCATAGTTTTACCGCCAATGGATGTATTGTTCATAACTGTACTGATTTATCTATTGCCGGCAAGCAGGAAGGATTAAAGTGGACTTGTCAAGATTGTGATTATGAATATGACCCATCAAAATTAGATGTTGACACAAGATACACTTGTCCTAATTGTAATGGACACAACATTAAGTCTACTCGTTCAGGTCTTTTATATGAAGTAGAACGATTATTGGTAAAAGCAAAAGAGAATAAAAATTTGCCAAAGTTTTACTTATGGAAAATGTAGATGCGTTGGTATCTGCAAAATACATAGACAGCTTTAAAGATTGGATTAGTCGATTAGAGGATTTGGGGTATAACTCATATTATCAGACTATCAACGCAAAGAATTGCGGCGTACCACAAAATCGTAACAGAATTTTCTGTATTTCAGTTCTTAAAGACATTGACACTAAGGAATTTGAGTTTCCAAAACCTTTTGATACAGGAATTAGATTAAAAGATTTATTAGAAACAGATGAAAATATTTTGGAGAAGTATTTTTTATCAGATGAAGTGCAGAGAAGATTACAAATTACTGACCCCAAATTTGAAAAGAATATTATTGGAACTACAAAACCAGAATTTAGAACAATCGGTCAAAGAGATTTAGTATATCAGAAAGACTCTATTATAGGTACTCTTGTGGCAACAGATTTTAAACAACCAAAACAAATTTTAGAAACATCAAATGATCCAATACATATTGCAGATTTATGTAGTGAGAAGTTTCAGAGAATGCATGAACAGTCAA
>CAZLOP010000170.1:0-3990 GCA_964561205.1 uncultured Clostridium sp.
CCAACAACTGGTACAACAACTTTTGATGATATAATTTATGGAAAAATTACTGTAGATAACTCTGAACTTGAAGATATGATTTTAATAAAATCTGATGGATATCCAACATATAACTTTGCAAATGTTGTTGATGACCACTTAATGGGTATAACTCATATAGTAAGAGGTAATGAATATCTTTCATCATCACCAAAATACAATAGATTATACGAAGCATTTGGATGGAATGTTCCTGTATATGTTCACTGTCCACCAATAATGAAAGATCAGCATAATAAATTATCAAAAAGAAACGGTGATGCTTCATTTGGTGATTTAATAGAAAAAGGCTACTTAAAAGAAGCTGTACTTAACTACATAGCTTTACTTGGCTGGAATGATGGAGGCAATGAAGAAATATTCAGCTTAGAAGAATTAATAGAAAAATTCGACTACAAAAATATCAGTAAATCACCTGCTATTTTTGATGATGCAAAATTAAAGTGGATGAATGGTGAATATATCAGAAAGTTATCTTTAGATGAATTCCACAAATTAGCAATGGAACAATACAAAAAAGTTTTACATAAAGATTTTGATTTTAAATTCATTTCAGAACTATTACATACAAGATGTGAAGTTTTAAGTGATATTCCAGATCAAATTGATTTCCTTGAAGAATTACCAGAATACTCAACTGATCTTTATTTCCACAAAAAGATGAAGAGTAATCCTGAAACATCTTTAGAAAATCTTGAAAAAGTTTATCCCATTTTAGAATCTATTCCTGAATCTGAATGGAACCTGGATAATCTTCATAACAAAGTATTTGAACTTATCAAATCACTTGAAATTAAAAATGGTATAATGTTATGGCCAATTAGAACTGCTTTATCAGGCAAATCATTTACTCCAGGCGGAGCATTTGAAATTGCTGTTTTAATTGGTAAAAAAGAGTCAATGAAGAGATTACAAAAAGGAATCGAACTTTTAAAAGCTTAATAAAACTAAAAGAGCTGTCGCATTAAGAAATTTAATTGCTATATATAAAATCATTTGATACTATATATAGTACAATTTAATCTTTGTGCGGCAGCCCTTTATATTTTTAAAGTACTGTTTCAAAAAAGAGTAAATGCCCGTATCCTGCTTTAGCCATCTTTTGTACTTGTATATTGGGATAGGATTTATATTTCTCCAGTTTCAATTTCGTCTATATCATCTAAGTCAGCAATATTGCTAATATCATTTATAATATATTTTTTCCAGTTAACAAAAATAACATATAAATTTGTTACATCCTGTTCATTATATTGAAGAATCTTATCTATCTTTTCCTGCGGCATTCTTTTAAAATAGCTCTTGTCTTTAATTACTTTATGAAATGTTTTTGCTAAATTTGAACCGCTGATTACTTCTCCTTCACGTTCTATACCAAACATCTTCTCTAAATTTTTCAAACCTATAGAGGTAGTTTTTTCTTTTTCATATTCTTTTTGAATATCAATAGAATCAAATTTTTCTTCAAAATTATATTTAATACCTTCTTCTTTAAAAAGATATTTTATAACTGTAAAATCATTATTTCCTGAAAAAGTAACAATGGCTTTCTTGCCCTTTGCCCTCATCCTTTCAAAATATTTCTCCGCCATATAAAGAATTTCAACGCCTTCTTCTTTGTCCTCTATCATATACTGAGTAACTTTAAGACTTTTGCTTTTTTTATCATATTCACATGCACCAAACACACCTATACATTTAGGTTTTTTGTATACATAATGTTCTAAATCAAAAAATATTAATTCTTCAGGCTTATATTCTTTCAAATGAGGTTTTATCATTATTTCTTCATCGTATTCATCTACCTTAACATTGTTCTCTCGAATAATCACAGTACCACTCTTTCCTCTATAAGAATTGTATATCCTCTATATCTAAATTATATATTACATCTTTTCTTTCAACCACTACATTTATCTTTTTTATAAGCTCCCTGTCTTTTAATACTTTCTGTAGTAATTCTTTTGTAGGATTCATACAATATGGATTTTTAACTTTTTTAAACATGGTATAGTCACCAGCTGTATCTCCATATGCATAACTAATTGATAAATCTATATTATATTTACCAGCCATGTCATTAATAGCTTTTTCCTTGCTATTACTATCCCACATAGGTATTACTTCTCCTGTATATCTGTTATCAGCACCTACTACATAATCTGCTCCTATATAATCTGTAAATCCATATTTTTGTGCCATTGCAGATACCATCTCAGATGGAGACCCTGAAATAATAATAAGTTTATGATTATTTTCTTTATGCCATTTAATTCTGTCACGTGTAAAAGTATAAACTCTGTCTCCCTTTTGTTCTACAATTTTATTTGCTATATACTCTATTCTGTATCTTTCAAGACCCTTTATTGATTCCACATAAATACCTATCATTTTTAATAGATAATCATCATAATCACCTTGTCTCTTATCCCATTTCAAATAATCAGGTCTTACATCATTATACCATCTTTCTGGACAGATCATCTCATACTTAACCATCTTTTTAAATATTTCAGTTATTAATCCTTCTCTGTATAAAGTGCCATCTAAATCAAAAAATGCTCCTATGTTAGACACTTTTATCACATCCTTACATTAGTTTTACAAAAAATCAATATAAAAAGTCTTCCTAAATATTATTATATTTTTTCGGCTTCTGTATGGAACATAAATATATAATAATTTTACAAATATTTTTATATGTATCTTAATTATTTATTCAATATAAGTATATATTTCACTTATATCCTTCCTTATCTTTTTTCTTTTAGTATTATTCTCAGGATATCCAATAGCTATTACAAGTCTTACTCTTTTATTTTTTGATATATTAAGAGTTTTCTTTAACCTTTTTTCATCAAACCAGCCTAAAATACATGTACCTAAACCTTCTTCTTCTGCCATTAAACATATATGTTCACATGCAATTGCTACATCTGTTGCTCTAAAGTCCTGTTTTTTTAATAATTCTCCTGCTCTGCTTGTTATATTTCCACTTTCTTCAACTGCAATAATAAAAGCTGGACAATCATATGTAAATTTATTCATTACTTTATCAGCTATATTATATGATACCTTTTTAGCCATTTCTCTGTTATTTACAATAATGAAATGCCACGGCTGACTATTACATGCTGATGGAGCTACTCTTGCAGCTTCTATGCATCTTACAAGTTTTTCTTTTTCTATTTTCTTATCTAAATACTGTCTGCAGCTTTGACGGTTACATAAAAGTTCAAAAAAATTATTCATAACAATCCCCATTTCTTATAAAAGACTTTTCCTCATAACATATATGTTATATATCATTTTAATCTAAGTCAATAATTAAAATAGGAGTCTGTCTTAAGCTTTTTAAAAGACAGATTCCTATTTTTGTACTTTTATCTTTTTAATTTTCAATATTTATTGCAGCTAACATACTTTTAAATATGATCATAAACTTTATTTATTAATATTGTTTTTAGAATGTTTATTTTTATAATTACTAATCATTCTACTATAATAAATGTTTATAGTAGCCATTGTAGGTGAGGCTAAAAGCATTCCTATAGGTCCAAATAAACCGCCTCCAACAATAACTGCAAATATTATCCCAAAAGGACTTACTCCAACCTTTTTGCCAATAAGCTTTGGATCTAAGTACCAGGCATCAAACTGCTGGATTAACAGCAAAATTATGAATACAATTATTGCCTGCAAAGGTGATACAAATAATGTAACTGCTGCTCCAAAAATTTCACCTATAAGAGGTCCAAAATATGGAATCATATTGGTAACTCCAACTACACATGCAATCCATACAGCATATGGTATTTTTATAATATATAAAGCAGCAAATGCTATTAATCCTATTATAAAAGAATCTATTGCCTTAATTCCAATATATCTTCCTATCATTTTATTATAAGTTTTTATAATACTTATAATAATTTTCCCCTTTTTTTCTTT
>CAZLOP010000171.1:0-3841 GCA_964561205.1 uncultured Clostridium sp.
CACGCTTAAAAAAATTGACAAAACTCAAAAATGATGTATAATAAAGTTACAAAATGCGTAGCATATATTGAATAAAATCTGAGGACGGAACAGGCGGCCGTCGCCCTTTGTTAGGAGATGTAGGAATGTCACCCTACCTATTTTATTCGCAAAACAGGTAACTTTATTGGTTGCCTGTTTTTTATTTTACGAAAAAAATAGGCAAACCAAGGAGCAAAGGATTCATTTTGAAAATAGATACATATAAAGGAGTTGATACTTTTGAGTTTAGACAATATAAATACTATTCTTTATGCTATGCCTGCTACGATCAAAGCCTATACAGTTTAGAATTCAGATGGTTCTTACACTGTTATGCTTAACTCTAAGCTATCCAGAGAGCAGAACCTAGTTTCATATAAACACGAATTGGAGCATATTTTAAGAGGCGATTTTGAGAGGAAATGCTCTGCAGATTTGATTGAGATTATGGCTCATATATAAATGTTTTTAGTAAATATATATGCTTTCTATTTAGATTATGCAAAGGAAGTAGAAAAAATAAAAAAGATAACCCCAGGCACATAGGAATGCTCAGTATAAAATACCTACCCCATTCTGGGACCCAGTGTTACTCCTTCAAAAGTTATCTGCTTATATAGTATCATATGAATTTTAAATGTCAATTATGTTACTTTGCACATTGAAAATTGAATATTAATGGTTAGAATGAATTGTAAAAAAATTGGCTCAAGAAGAATTAACTTAAAAATTCATAAATATTTTGATAAAGAATGTTTGTTTCTTGAAATAGTTACAAAATAATGATATATTATGAATACAAAGAAATAATAATCTCATAATATAGATATATCTAAGGGAGGTATGTCTATGAGAAGGAGGAAAAATAATATGTATACAATGATGGTCAAAGATACAAGTTCAAATAAGAAAAATAATTTTTATCTATCAGTGCCATCATCTGATAAAGATTTTGTAAAGGCTAGTATTTCGTATGAGATGATGACATCCTTAAGTAATGATATTCAAAATATGTCACATATTATGGTAAAGGGTATTTTGGAGGGACTTTATGATGGCAGAAAATAATGAACCAAAGGAACTAGATATGAAAAATAATTCGCTTAATTCAGAAAAAATGTCTGATAGTGAAGAAGAAATATTAGATGGTATTCTTGAAGGAATACCAAAAGAAGACAGGCATGAAGTAAAAAAGATGATTGGTATGTCGATGCAAATGGGACGAGTAATATCTCCCGAAATGGAATTAATGAAAAAAATGACTCCCGCTCATGTTACGGAGTTTCTAGACACCCAAAAGAAGGCTATGGAAAACCAATTTAAGGAAAATAGAGAAGATAAGGTTTTTATCGTGGTAGTTTTAATAATTATTGTAGTCTTCATAGTTGTTTTGATTGTTCTGTTAAAAGATAAACCAGACATAATGGAAAAGATATTATATACATTAGGCGGATTGATAACTGGAGTGTTTGGTGGTTACGGTTTTGGACGAATACAAAAAGAAAATTAACAATTAAGTTGTTAGCATATAATATTAATGAAAGTACCTTGAATACCTACGGGCTCAAGGGCATATTTTTTAGGGGAGCTGTCAAAGGCTCCTCTATTATTTTAACTCAGATTGATTTAGTATAATGAATATAGAAAACTTTCTATAACTCTTGTTATTACTGTTAATAAACGCAAAAAATAACGCCCTCGGTCTGGTAAACTAAGGCGTTATCTTTAACAACTTATTTTAAAAGACGGCTAGGCTTAATCTAGCTATCTCTTGTATGCATATTATAACCGATTTGTTTTGCATTTTCAATATTTTCGGTAAGTATTTATGCTCTCTAATTAGATTATGCAAAGGAATTTAATCTACTATTCTAAATATGATTTTAGTGCCTCAACCAATTTATGCACCATCGTTCCTGGGTCGTATTCCGATGGTTTGTATCCACCTTTTTCAAATTCAGCCATTCTACGTTTTGCATGTCTTATTGCAATATTTACACCATCATATATATTTACCATATTGTATATATCGTCATAATTTTTCTCATACTTCCCGTTGCCCAGATTGTTTTCCCTAAATATTTCGTCTAACTTAGCATTCCATTCATGTCTATCCAGTGCTGAATCGCTATAATTAAAATGCAAATATAACCAATATTCAAAAGACTGATTACTCCAAGCTATATTATATCCCTTATTTCTGCCATCTTGTATCGCCTGATTAAAGTCATCAAAATCATCTTTATCAAATACTATCCACACATTTTGATACATAATTTTCGCATCTTTTATAATTCGTTCTGTAACTTCAATAAGTTTAGTTGTAGAACATCCTTCACCATATACATCTATAAGTGGCTGTTCAATAATATCAACTACTCCTCCAACTTTTTCCTGTATAAGTTTCTGTAGGCCTTTAAAATACAAAGGCTCTGTACGTTCACCCTCAGTCACAATTAAATAAGAGTTTACTTTGGGTGTCTTATATTCATGTTTCCTCTGAGCCCTGGCTTCTCGTCGTTTCTTAAACAAATCATCCGAACCCATTTACTTACCTTCTTTCATGCTGAATTCTTTCAATAATGGAATCCCACCATATACACCTGCCAAATAGTCCTTTTCAAATGAAGCATCTGACCTTACCTTAAAATCCGACAAAGCGGACAATTTTGAATATCCAAATTCATCTTTTTGTGCAAACCAAATCTGGTCTCTTCTAAAGAATTTTTTATCTAACAAGGTAGTATCATGTGTTGTATAAATCAACTGTGCTTTCGACTCTTTTTTGTAGAATAAATCAATAAAGAATTTTAGCAAAAGAGGATGTAATTTGATATTCAATTCATCCACAAAAATTGTTCTCTCATAAGCAATAGTTGCAACTGCATAAATGAATAACATAATACTTTTGAGGGTTCCTTCTGATTCATAATATAAATTAAGAGGATACAATTCTCCATCTCTACCCATATGATAGGTTACAAATTTAATCTCACTCTCACTATCATCATAGACAATATCTTTAATACCAGTATCAATAGCAGATAAAAACTCTACTAATTCACTCTTATCTTCATCAATACATTTCGGTAAAAATGTTTCCAATATTCTCCTATCCTCGCAAAAATCTGTTGGAACAGCTAATATTCCCATCACTCCGGAATATACAATTTTGAAAATATCATTTTTTAATTTTAACTTATTGAAAAATGTTAAAACCAAGGTTTCAACAGGAATCTGTTCTTTATATACGTCACACTCTTTTCTTACGCAGGAACCAAATTCTACTTTTTCCGTCGTGCGCTCAAAAACAATTGAAGTCCTTTTAGTCTGAAGATTCTTTCTATATAACCATTCTGTAACAATGCATTCTGAATTATATTCAAAACCATACTTATATTCATATTCTCCTAAAATCTGTATAATTTGAAATTCAGTATTCTCTTTCTCTTTTTCGAATGAAAATGGCTCGTAAAATTTTTGAATAGCTGTCTCTTCACCATCTTCTACATTATTCAGTGACTCTGTAATAATCCCTTGAAAATACTTCATCGCTATATAAATATTCGACTTACCACTTGCATTTGCACCATAAATTGCAGCAACTTTAAGATAGTTTTCTTTATTACCACAATCAATTAAATTAGATTGGTGCTCCTTATACGCATTAATTGCTGTCATATCCAAAATAGTTTCATCTTTAAACGATAGAACATTTTTAAACATAAATTGTACTAACATATTGTAACTCCTCCTTGATAATATATAATATAGCTATTTAAAACTTTTATGTCAATATTTTTGTGTATTTTTCGTAATT
>CAZLOP010000172.1:0-3785 GCA_964561205.1 uncultured Clostridium sp.
AAAACTTTTTGAAAGTATCATTATAACTACTGCATAACATGCATAAAATGCAACTTCTGATATGCTGTCATTAGAAAATGCATCCTGAAGATTTTTTAAAAGAGAACATAAAAGAGCTGCTATTATGATTGAAATACATAACCTTACAACTATATTAACTTCTTTAAAGACAAGACTTAATACATATCTGCCCATATCTTTCAAAGACAAACTGCCGCTCCCATTTTTTATACAGCTCTCTAAGTATTCTTTAGGATCAAGTTCATCAGTTATTTCTGAGCTCTGCTTCATGTTATTTATATATTCATAAAGTGAATTAATTTGATTTTCTGCCTGTATTCCTATATCATTTTCACATATATTCTCTTCAGTCTGCTGATAATTATCTCTATTGTTTTGTTCATAAGCTGAAACTTCATATGTAAGACATTTATGCAGCAGAAGCAGCATAAAAAAAATAATCACTCCTATAAACACTGTTAATCTTTTTATCATCTTCATAACATAACACCTACATTATCTGCAAAATTGAATTAAGCACTGCCATAAGTATTGGTACTGCAAGAAGTAATATCATAACCTTTCCTGAAAAATCAACCTGATTAGCTAAAGATTCTGCATTTGCATCCTTACACAATGAACTGCAGAAAGATGCTATATATGCTAT
Source organism: uncultured Clostridium sp. (assembly GCA_964561205.1). Classification (GTDB taxonomy): domain Bacteria; phylum Bacillota; class Clostridia; order Clostridiales; family Clostridiaceae; genus Clostridium. Next base: position 668 of record CAZLOP010000172.1, read on the forward strand.
TGCAAGTATTTTTATTACAATTCCTATATAAACAGAATCAACATCTGCCTTATCTGCCATTGTAGTTACAAAATCTATAATTTCTTTAACAGGTTCTACCAGCATAAGAAAAATTAAAGCACCACATACAAGAATCAGAATTGGATTAAGCTCACTTTTACTGTGTCTTAAATATAAGGTTATAAATAATGTGGTAAATACAATACATACTATTTTTAATATAAGCATATAATCACCTACATCATAAACATAGTTTTTACTGTATTGAACAGTTCACCGATTATGGATACTATCATAAGAAGTATTATTACAATTCCTGCTATATTAGTTATTGCTGCAATTTCACCTTTTCCACTGCTTGTCAATACTTTGTCTAAAACAACCAGAAGTATGCCTGCACCACCAATTTTGAAAAGTATGCTGAAATCCTGCATTCATATCCTCTCCCATCATCAATAAATATTTATATTAAGAAAATTACAATCATAAGTCCGGAACATACACCAAGATATCTATACAATTTAACATTCTTTTTTGCACTTTCATGAGCTTCCTTAATATTAATCTTTAATTGTTCTTCTATTAAATCAAATAAAGCTTTCTGTCCAGATAAAGTACTTTCACCTAATGATTTAAAAAAATCTGATAATATATTTACATCATTTTTTTCAAAATACATATCCTTTTTTGCAATTTCATATTCTTCTTTTACTGCCTCAAATATACTTTCTGCACATCCTGTTTTTAATTTTTCTCTTACTTTAACTAAAATATTCTTTATCGGCTCATCAGACTTTCTGCTTACTTTATCAAGTGCTTCTTCTACTGGGCAGCATAAATAAACAATTTCATTTCTAAGCATAATGAGAATTTTTATACATTCTTTAAGTAGCAGTTCTCTTTTTCTAAAACTTTCCCCATATATAAAACCCGCATAGGAGATTATTGAAAATATGCATATAAGGCTGATTACTTTAAACATCTCTTTTCGCCTCCATTAATTTCATATACATTTTTCACTGTTCCTGCACCATTTTCAGAACTTAAAATTATAACTCTCTCTATAACTTTATTATCAATCAAAGATTCAAAATTCTTTCTTTTGTAAAGATCATCTATTGAATATCCATGTATTGTTGTTATTATATTTACTCCACAATTAAATGCAGCAATAAGTGCCTGCACATCTTCTTCACTTCCTATTTCATCACATATTAGTACTTCTGGCGACAGACTTCTTATTGCCATAATAAGTCCATCCTTTTTCATACAATTATCCAGCACATCACACCTTATTCCAAGATCATTCTGTGGTATTCCCATATAACATGCAGCAATTTCACTTCTTTCATCTATTACAGTAATCTTTCTTCCATAATATCTAAAGCCAAGAATCTCAGTATTATTTATACCATTTGAAATATTTCTTGCTATATCTCTAAGCATTGTTGTTTTACCACACTTTGGAGGTGAAATTATCATAGTATTATATGTTTTCCTTCTGGAAACTATATACTTCATTAATTTATCTGAACACCCTATTATTTCGCTGCTTATTCTTATATTTACTGATGAAATATTCATTATTACTTTTATACTTCCCCTTTCATTTATGCATTCTCCACCAATGCCGATTCTATGCCCGCCTTTTAAAGTAATAAACCCATTTTTTAAATCTTCTTCATATGCATAAAGAGAATACCCTACCATTCTTTTTATAAAGTTCTGCATATCTTCTTTTGTGCAGAGATAATTTACAATACTTTCTCCATATTTTGAATATATAAGGATTGGCTGTCCTATTTTAATTCTTATTTCATATATCTTTTCATTTGTAATCCTGTCATGTAATTTTTCATATAAATTATGAGGCATAAGATTTAATATTTCTTCTTTTTCATTTAAAATATCCCGCACCCTCCTCTCATGTTCCTATGTTCTATTAATATACATTTCCTTTAAGAAATATTCTTAGAACATAAAAATATGTAAAATAAATTTAATTTTGTACAAATAAAAAAGGCATGAGTGCTTCATTCTCAGCATTCATGCTTCATTTAACTATATATATTTATTTTTGTTCATAATTAAATAATATTTTTATGGCAATAAGGACATGGAATTTCTTTATTAAACTTTAGTGCACTTTGTTCTATAAATATTGGTTTATTACAATGTACACATTTAACTTCCTCATATTCATCATCCATATTATCTAAATCTTCTATAGATACTTCTTCAAATAATTCATCTTGAATATTGCTTAAATCCTCATCCATAAAGCCCACATTTTCTTCAATTGACTCTATGTTTACAATTGCTTCTTCCACTTTGTCAGTTAAACTTTCCATTATATTTGTCATTCTAGAAAAATAATTTTTATACTCTTCATCTCCAACTTCTTCCAACGAGCTCTTAAATTCCTTAAGTTCTTTTTTAATTTCTTCCATGCATTTCACTTCCTTATAACTCAAATATTATTACTGTAATTAATTATACCCATTTTACATGGGTATAACCACACAAAATTTCAACAATAAATTATTACTCTTAATAGTAAATAAAGTTGCTAAGCTTAAGACTTAACAACTTTTTTCATTAATGTTTATTAAACTCTTTCCATGTATTCGCCAGTTCTTGTATCTATTCTAATAACATCACCTTCGTTAACAAACATTGGTACGTTTATAGTAGCTCCTGTTTCAACTGTAGCTGGCTTTAAAGCATTAGTTGTTGTATTACCTTTAACACCTGGTTCTGAATGTGTAATTTGTAATTCAACAAAATTTGGTGCTGCAACTGAGAACGCTTCACCTTTATAGAATTTAATAGTTGCAAACATGTTTTCTTTTAAGAATTTAATTGCATCTTCAACTTTTTCATAGTTTAATGGAATTTGTTCAAATGTTTCCTGATCCATGAAGTAATATAATTCTCCATCAGAATATAAATACTGCATTTCTTTTCTTTCGATTACAACATCTTGTAATTTTTCTGTCGGGTTGAAAGTTTTTTCTACAACTCCTCCTGAAATAACATTTCTAAGAGTAGTTCTTACGAACGCAGCTCCCTTACCTGGTTTAACATGTAAAAAATCTGTTACTGTAAACACTTGTCC
>CAZLOP010000173.1:0-2656 GCA_964561205.1 uncultured Clostridium sp.
CTTGAGCTAATGCCTTTTCATAGGCATCTAAAATTGCAGTTTGAATTTTTTCTCTGGCTTCAGTATTTATTGGGTGAGCTATATCTTTAAACTCTCCATCTGGTGTCTTTCTACTTGGCATTGCAATAAATAACCCAGCTTGTCCCTCTATAACTTTGATATCATGAATAACAAATTCATTATCAAATGTAACAGAAACTATTCCTTTCATTTTCCCCTCTGATGAGATTTTTCTAATTCTAACATCTGTAATTTGCATTTTACTCTACCCCTTCCCAGTTGCTTATTAAAATTTCATATTTATATATTTTCTCCACAAATTACTAAATTCCTCTAAAAATTTGTTGATTTATAAAAAAAAATATTTTTTATGTCATTTTATTTCTAAAAAAACTTCATATTATAAATACAATTAAATATTTATAATATGAAATCATTATTTATTGAAATAGTTCTGATGGTTTTACATCTATCTTTTCATTTTTATGATCAAAATTAAGCTCTACAATTGAAACATACTCATCAACAAGTTTCTTTTCTATATTTTTGTTGTCAACAAGAACTCCGATACCAACAAGTTCACTATCAAATTCTTTCAAAAGATTTTTTATGCCTATTGCAGTTCCTCCACCTTTCATAAAATCATCAATGAATATACATTTGCTATTTGCTTTCATTGATTTTTTTGAAAGTGCCATCTGCTGTAACCTTCCACTGCTTCCTGATACATAATTTATAGTTACTGTAGACCCTTCTGTTGCAATACTTGTTCTACGTGCAATAACAAGCTGTACTCCTAAGTTTCTTGCTACTTCATATGCAAGAGGTATACCCTTTGTTTCTACTGTTATTATGTAATCTATTTTCCTGTCTTTAAAACATGATGATAATAAGACACCTGCTTCATTTATTATTTGAGGATTATACATCAAATCTGTCATATAAATCATATTTCCTGGAATAACTCTGCTGCCATCTTCCAGCTGTTTACATAATTCTAAGGCAAACATTTTCTTCTGTTCACTGCTTATTCCTGGAACATATCTAATTCCTCCAGCTACCCCTGCAATTGTTTCTATTTTACCCATTTCTAATTTTTCTAATACCTCTCTTACAACAACTATGTCTTCACTAATCGTGGATTTTGCTGCATTTAAAAGTTCAGAAAAATTATTTAATCCTATTATTTTATTAGGCTTTTGTAATAAAATCTTAGTTATTGCGACCACTCTCTTATTTCTCGTAAATTTTTCCACTTAAAATCACCTACACGAATTTTATTTTAATTTATTGATTGTAATATTCATATTTTATTCTAAATTTATATTAATATCAACTTTTTTACAAAATAAACTTTTTATATTTATAAATTTATTTTCTATATTTAATAAAAATACATATAATAATATGTATTTGTTGTTTTTCTATGGTTCGTTTTCTGAAAAATGTATATAATTAAGATGTTGCTTAATTATTAAATTCATATATGGTATAATAAGTTTCTGTTATACAGTATATTTTTCCTATATAATTTAACATATTGAACTTTTTAATTTAGCTAAAACCTCTATATTATATAAATTTTTATTAAGCAATCATTTTATAAATTCCTATACGTTAAAAATTCTTAATTGTTCGTATTATTAATTATTATTTTGATTATATAAGGAGTTGATATTATGTCTTTTGATTTTATAAAAGATAAAAATAAGAAAATCCACTTTATTGGAATTGGCGGTATAAGCATGAGCGGACTTGCTGCTGTATTATTAAACAGTGGTTATAAGGTTTCTGGTTCTGACAGCAAGGATTCTCCTATTGTGCAAAGCTTAAGAACTTCAGGAGCTGAAATATACATAGGTCACAGCAGAGATAACATTAAAGATGTAGACTTAGTTGTTTATACTGCTGCTATTCCTGCATCCAATCCTGAAATTTTAGAAGCTAAAGAAAGAAATTTAACATTAATGGACAGAGCCGAATTTTTAGGTCATATTATGAAAGGTCATAAATATAATGTAGCAGTTTCTGGTACTCATGGAAAAACTACATGTACATCTATGCTTTCTCATGTTACTCTTTCTGCAGAACTTGATCCAACAATTCTTGTTGGTGGTGAATTAGATGTAATTGGAGGAAATTTCAGAATAGGTAAAAGCGAATATTTTTTAACCGAAGCATGTGAATATCAACGTTCATTCTTAAAATTCTTCCCATATGTTGGTGTAATTTTAAATATTGATGCGGACCATCTTGACTGTTATAAAGATATTAATGATATCGCTTCTACATTTGAAAAATTCTCAAAATTAATTCCAAGTAACGGATATCTTGTTGGATATGGCGAAGATCAACGTGTAAAAGCAATTTTAGATAAAGCAGAATGTAATACTTTAAGCTATGGATTTGAAAATGCAGATGTTACAGCCGAAAATGTGGTTTATAACAAATTAGGCTGTGCAACCTTTGATGCATGTAAAGATGGAAAAAAATTATTTACAGTATCACTAAGTGTTCCTGGAAAGCATAATGTATTAAATGCATTAGCTACAATATGTGTTTCATTAATATTTAATGTTTCTTCTGATGCAGTAATCAAAGGATTATCTAATTGCAAAGGTGCACATAAAAGATTTGAATATAAAGGTGAATTAAA
>CAZLOP010000173.1:2666-3771 GCA_964561205.1 uncultured Clostridium sp.
AGTAACTGTAATTGATGATTATGCTCATCATCCAACTGAAATAAAAGCTACTTTAAGTACAGCAAAAAAAATAGCTCATAACAAAATCTATTGTGTATTCCAACCACACACTTACAGCAGAACTAAAACCTTATTCGATGAATTTACAACTGCTTTTGATGATGCAGATGAATTAGTCTTAATGGATATTTATGCCGCAAGAGAAAAAGATACAGGAATAGTTTCTTCTGATATGCTTGGTGATGCTATCCGCAAAAGACATGTTAAATGTACTAATGTACATTCTCACCATGAAGCAATGGAATATGTTAAAGCAAAAGCTGGCAAAAATGATTTATTATTAACTGTTGGTGCTGGTGATGTTGTTATTGTTGGTGAAAAATTCTTAAATAAATAGACTATATTTTACAGTCTTATGTAGTTAACTGAAACAAACTACATAAGGCTGTAAAATATTCCTTTTGAAACCTGAAAATTCATTTAAAGTTCAATATCTACACCAATTAATTTAAATTGCTCTGCAAAATCATCATAATAATCAAATTCAAACTTTTCTTTTTTCTCAATAATATATTCAATAACTTCTTTTAAACTTTCAAATATAGGTGCAATAATAATTTGATCATGACTTAAATAAAATGCTTTTCCTTTATAATCTCCAGAATTGTAATACATTATATAATCAGATGTATTATCTGCATGAAATAATGGAACTAATTCACCTATATTAAAATTTTCAATTATATCATTAAAGTATTCATCAAGAATTTTTCTTGTCTCCATTACTTCTTTAAATTCCATTAATTTAGGAAAATAAACTTCATCTATTTTTTTTACTTCCTCATAAAACTTATTTAAACTTTCTATATCTTCATTAGAGAAATTTATATCTGTTCCTTTAAAATAATCACAATATTCCATAATTCCATCTCCCATATTTATGTTTTCTAATATTTATATAATAGTTATTTCTTTGGATACTGAATTTAATATTTCACACCCATCCTTGGTTACTATAACTAAATCTTCAATTCTGACTCCAATATTATTTTTCAAGTATATTCCTGGTTCAATAGAAAAAATCATTCCTTCATCAACTCTGTCA
>CAZLOP010000174.1:0-3750 GCA_964561205.1 uncultured Clostridium sp.
TACTTGTCCTTCAGAGGTTTTACCACTAAATTATGAATTAAGAAAAAATATTTTCCGAATCATAATTTAGTGATACTGCTAACCTCTGAAGGAGCAAGTATTGAGTGGACATATGCAGATTGTAATGTTTCAAATTAAAAATCCCTGCTATTTAAAAATTTAAGCTGCCTGTTCCTTTTATCGTTGAGTTACCACTGCACTAAGTTCTACATCCTTTATTTAAATTTTGTTGTGCTTCTTTTTTATTTCCTCAAGTATGTTTTTAAAACTTTCACTATTTACCTCAACTACATCTTCTTTTTTAACTTTTTGAGGAACCACCACTATTCCTAACCGTGAATTTTTTTTATGTCTGAACTTTATTTCTTTTTTAATTCCATCAGAATCTATGATTTCAATAACTGCATTATATAAATTTTCTTTTATTGCAGAATAAATATCCTGTTCTGAAGCAGCCTTTTGATTATTAACTGATATTATTCTACTTCCAATACTTACGCCATACTGTTTTAATACAGAATCTTCAGCTATTTCTAATACTGCTAATCCATTAGTGTTACTCCAAAATTTAGGCTGTCTTCTTTCTTCATCAGCTTTTTGTACTTTAAATATCAATTCATGTCCTACTGGAGCCAATATTGTAACAATCAATTTACCTATAATTCCTAAATAAGCTAATTGAGAACATATAGTAAGCAGAATTCCAAAAACAACTATGCAGCATCCTGATAAAACTGCTTTTTCATGCTTATTTCTAGTAAATGTAACACTTGAATATCCTATTACTCCAAAAAAGTTTAAAAGAACTAATCCAGCTATTGACCCCATTATAGTCATGTTTAAATATGGTATGGACTGCCACCATTTAGGAATATCATAAATTACATTTGAATGTACTGCTGAATTATTTAGAGATACTGCTGTAATCATTATAATTGGTACTGCCCAGTATCTTCTTAAGGAATACCCCCCAAATATTTTTCCATCTTTCTCAGCAAAAACTGGCACTGCACCTCTATGTCCATCAATAATAACAAGAAAGCCTTCAACAATATGCATAATACCAATAAACATCATAAGAGGCATAATATCAACTTTAAAGTATTGTAAATTTTCTATAAAAACACCGCTTTTTTCTAAACATTCTATAGCAATAGATACGAACCCTATAATTGCTCCTGAATAAGAAAAACAGATATATTTCGGCTTTATTTTCAATAACATGATTGATACTAAAAGAATAAGCACTATAGTATCACTATTTTCAAAAACAACTCCTGCCATACATAACAAAACACTACCAGCACATCCACCAATAATACCTAATACAAGCTGAGATAGTGTTAATTCCATACATGAATTAACACTACCTCCACAAATTAATTTTTGCATATATATTATCTTTTTATTCTTTTTATATAAAAATACAGCCAGTGCAGTTATAATAAAAATCATTGGAGCAGTTACCAGCATTCCTGATATGTTTCTCAAAATGTTAAATATTAAATTCATAACTTACCCCCACTAATTACTTTATCATTTCCTGCATTTTTTCTTTGGCCATTTTTAACTGCTCATCATTATCCATTGAATAAGATGATACATTAATGTCTTCTGTAATATCTACATCATAATCAGGTGCTATACCCTTTTTATGAATGTTTTCTCCATTTGGAGTATAGTATTTTGAAATAGTTACTTTTAATCCTCCAGCACCTTCAATTTTAATTGGCTGCTGCACTATTCCTTTACCAAATGTTGTTTTTCCAACAATAACAGCAGCTTTATAATCACGTAAAGCACCAGTAACAACTTCAGAAGCGCTGGCACTGCCATTATTAACAAGAACTATCAATGGTAATCCCTGACCTGAACCACCAACTGATAATGATTCATTTTTATTCTCATATTTATCTACTGTATATGTAATAACTTTATCTTTCTCTATAAATTGTGATGCAACACCTACAGCTTGAGACAAAAGTCCTCCTGGATTATTTCTTAAGTCTAAAATAAGTCCCTTCATGCCTTTTCCTTTAAGGTCATTTATCTTATCTTCAAAATCTGCTGCAGTATTTTCATTCATAAATGTGTCTATTTTTATATAACCTATATTAGAATTAATCATTTGACCTTCTAAAGACTTAATTTTTATTTTTTCTTTTTTTATTTTAACTTCAAATTCTGAAGAATCCCGCTTTATTGTAAAAGTAACCTGATCTCTGTCCTTTGATGTAATATATGATACAGCTTCATTCATCTTCTCACCTGAATATACTGCATTATCAATTTTTTCAATTATATCCCCTGCCTGAAGTCCTGCTTTATCAGCTGGTGAATCTTTTATTGAAGATATAATTACTATTTTATTATCTATTGATGCAATCTGCACGCCAACACCTTCAATGGTTCCCTGGCTTTCTTTCATAAGCTTATCAAATTCTTTTTCATTATAATAAACAGTATATGGGTCTCCTAACGCACTGGTCATTCCTTTTATTGCACCTTCAAGTAAAATATTATCGTCAATTGCTCCATCATATTTTTTTAAAAGCATATCTCGTACAGTAAATAAGTTTTTATATTTTTCAACATCATTAATTAATTGAGAAGACTTTAATACATCATTAGAAACCTTGGTAAAATATATTCCTCTGCTTGCAGCATAGTTTCCCCAAAATATTGATGCAATGTTAGTAAATACAATTACTACTAAAACTATTATGAAAATCAGCTTTCTACTGACTTGTCTTTTTGATGTATTATCTTCACTCATGCTGAAAACTTCCTTTTTTTCAAAAACATTAGTTAATGCTTTTGAAATATAATTATATTTATTCACATAAATTTTATGAATATACTTATTAATATATTCATAAAACTTAAAATTATACAATTAAGAATTTTCTAAGTGCTAATCCACTAGCTACTCCGCCAACAGCTAATCCTCCAATGGCAAACTGCCATAACATAGTTGTTAATACATAGGACGCTGGTACCAGGCTTACAAATGCAAGATTCTTTGCAACCATACTAAATACACCATTATATGCAAAGAACAATACAACACATGATAATAGTGAACCTGCTAACCCTATCACCATTCCTTCTATTATAAACGGCCATCTTATAAACCAGTCAGTAGCCCCTACAAATTTCATTATTCCTACTTCTCTTCTTCTTGAATATACAGTAAGTTTTGTTGTATTCATAATCAAAAAGGCAGATACACCAACAAGTATTATAAATAATCCTAAACCAATAACTCTTACACCTTTTACAAATGAAATTATCTTATCAACTACATCCTGTTGTCCGTTTATTTGGTCTACGCCTTCCATATCTTTAACTGCATTAGTTACATTAGCAGCATATTCTGGCGCTTTAAGCTTTACAGTATAAGAACCTGTAAATGGATTGTTCTTTAGGGTATACCCCTTCATAAGTCCATCAGTATCAGTACTGCTTATTTCTTTAAATTCATCTTCTTTAGATTTATACACAATCTCTTCTACACCATCTATTTCTTTTAAGCGAATTTCAATTTCTCTTTGATCAATTAATTTAATATCTTCCTTTAAAACTATTTTCAAATCAATCTTATCTTGAATGTTATTAATACCCTGATTAATATTATTTGCAACTAATAGGAATATTCCTAATACAAAAAATGTTATAAGCACAGTAATAACAGATGCAATACTAATAGTTTTGTTCCTTTTTAAACTTTTGAATGCATCTTTGATATAA
>CAZLOP010000175.1:0-3727 GCA_964561205.1 uncultured Clostridium sp.
AATTATTTTCAGTAATGTCGTATCCAACAAGAGATTTTATTATATTAAATTCATAGTTATTTATCATAATTATCCCCCAATTTTTAAATATTAGTTTATAATAATATAATAGCAGTTTTTAAAATTTAGGTAGAGTAAAATAATAAAATTGTTGAGAAAAATATTTTCAATGGAAGGACATACAAAAGGAGCTGTAGGAATTTTAATTGAGGAAGAAAAGCTATTAATATCTGGTGATTCAATTAATAGCGGATTATGGATGTTTAATTATGGTGCGTTAAAACTTTCTCAGCTGCAAATTATGTTAAAAAGGCTGTTGAATGTTCCATTTGCAAAGGAATTAGCAGATATATAAGAGAGAGTGGCTGTCGCACTAATTAGTGTTTGGTTTTTCTGATAAATCAGAATTTAATTAAGCTAAGAACTAAAAGCTAAGAACTAAGAGTGGCGGTAGATTTTGCATGGCAAAATCAATGCAATAATATAATTTTATTTTTCTGAAAGAAAAATTTCCTTAACTCTTAGTTTTTAGTCCTTAGTTCTTAGTTAAATTATGATTTATGTAAATGCTAAAAATATAGAACATATTCAATGCGACAGTCCATTCTTTATTGTATATTTAAAAATTATTTCTCATAATTATTTATAACAGCTTCTGTAATGTTTGTTGAATGGTCACCTATTCTTTCAAAGTTATTTATTAAATCTAAGAAGATGGCTCCAGCATAAGCAGTACATTTTTCATCATTTAATCTTTGAATATGTTTTTGTCTGAATATCTTTTGAAGCCTATCTATTTCATTTTCTATTTTAAGGATGGATTTTGCTTTTTCTATGTCTTTTGTTACATAACATGTTATAGCAATTTCAAGAGCCTGCATAGTAAGATCATAAATTTGTTTTAATTCTTCAACAGCATGAACACTGTATTTTAAGTTACGATCAATTTTTTCAGAAGCAAGTTTAGCTATGTTTTTAGAATGATCACCAATTCTTTCAATATCTATAATTACATGAAATGTTGATGAAACAAGTTCTTTTTCTTTTACGGATAAATCACATTTTGATAACTTAACTAGGTATGTAGTTATACTTTCTTCTAATATATTTATAATTGATTCATTATCATAAACTTTTTGAATAAGTTTTTCGTCATTATCAATAAATGCAGACATTGCATAAGCAACATTTTTCTTTGCTTTATTTGCCATACGTATAGTTTCCTTAACAACTTGACCTGCAGCAATTACAGGAGTTTCTAAAACTCTGTCATCAAGGTATTTAGGCCCTTTCTTGTCAGTGTCCTCGTCACCTTCAGGAATAATTTTATTAACAATATTAATTAAAATATTACTGAAAGGTAATAAAATTATTGTGTTAGCTATATTAAATACAGTATGAGCATTAGCTATCTGCCTGCTTACATCAGGACTTGTAAATTGAACAAATTTGGCTAATAAACCTAAAAATGGGATTGAAATTATTGTACCACTAACATTAAAAAATAAATGAAGCAAAGCAGTTTTACGTGCAGTTTTATTTGCACCAATACTTGCTAAGATTGCAGTGATACAGGTACCAATATTACAGCCGAATAATATTGGTAATGCAGCAGTGATATTGATTGCCCCTGTTGATGCTAGTGCAATTAATATACCTGTAGTTGCGGATGAACTTTGAATTAGAGCTGTGAAGCATATACCCACTAAAATACCTACAAACCAGTTATTACCAATTGATATTATAAGCTGTGAAAACCATGGAGCAGATGCAAGCGGCTTCATAGCAATACTCATAGCAGACATTCCTGTGAAAAGTATACCAAAGCCTAAGATTATATTACCTATTTCACGCCTTTTCTTTGCTTTTGCAATCATAATTAATATTGTACCTGCAAAAACAAATAATGGTGCAATACTGTCTAATTTAAAAGCAACTAATTGAGCGGTAATAGTTGTACCAATATTAGCACCCATAATAACACCAAATGCTTGAACAAGGTTTATAAGCCCTGCATTAACAAATCCAACAACCATTACTGTTGTTGCACTACTGCTTTGAACAATTGCAGTAACAACAGCACCTATCACTATTCCCATTAATCTGTTGCTTGTTACTTTTTCAAGAATACTTTTAAGACCTTCGCCAGCAGCATTTTCAAGACCATCTCCCATTAGCTGCATACCATACAGGAACATACCTAAGCCGCCTAATAATTCAATTGCCATTTTTATTGTTTCCAAAACAAACATCCTCTCCTAAAAATAAAATATAATTAGTTTTTCATTTAACCATATAATAATATAATAACATTTTTTACATAAATTTAATACTAAAACAAAAATAGTTATAGATACAAATTATAGAAAATAAAAAATTATTGTAATAATAATTTTAGTATGTTGAGGTCAGGCAATAATTATGCTAAAATAAACAGGTAATTTCTATTTGGAGAGATGTCCGAGAGGTCGAAGGAGCACGCCTGGAAAGCGTGTATAGGGGAAACTTTATCAGGGGTTCGAATCCCCTTCTCTCCGCCAACCTTTATATAGTAGGGCTTACAGACGTGCTCCACTATTGGAAAAGCATAAAAAGTATACGCGTTTTTTTATTAAAAATATTAATGGCGTGTATACTTTTTTGTGTAATGGTGGGTATAATAAATTATGGGTAATGTATTATTTAAATTGTATCCTTTTCTTTATATTATTGGTTTATAGACTGAAATATTCATTTGTTTTTTATAATTTTTACTGCTATATCTGGATAGTTTGTAATAACTGCATCTACCTTCTTTTCTGAAAAATATTTCATTTCTTTTTCGTTATTTACTGTCCATACATGAAGCTTAATTTTATGTTTTTTACATTTTTCAATGAGATTATCGTATTGTACATTATAAACTGCAGGATGAAGTGCATTAACCTGAAGATTTTGTGCATATTGAACTATATTTATCCATCCATCACAATATAACAGTCCTGTTTCTGCATTTTTGTCAATTTTCTTTATTTTCATTACAGAATAATGATTAAATGAAGAATAAATTATTCTGTTTTTCATTCCCATTTTATCTGCAAGGTTTAAAACTTTTTCTTCAATACCGTCATAAAAGAAAATTCCTGTCTTTAGTTCAACATTTATTTTCATATTATATGGTTTTAGCAATTCATATACTTCTTTTAAAGTTGGTATCTTTGTATTTGGATATTTTTCACTGCCATTATTAAAATTAAAGCTTTTTAACTCACTTAATGTATAATCTTTAACAAATCCTTTTTTATTACTTGTTCTGTCTATTTTTTCATCATGTATTACAACAAGCTCCTTGTCTTTAGTAAGCTGAACATCAAGCTCAACTCCATCAGCATGCATTTCTGCTGCTAATTTGAAAGCCTCAAGAGTGTTTTCGGGAGCATAACCTGAAGCTCCTCTGTGTGCCCATATTTGTGTACTTAACATTATTATTTACCTCACTATTATTTTTTTATTAACAAAGGGGACTATCGAATTAAACCTTTTGTCTTTATTAATATACAAGCAAATTAGAATTTAACAAATTAAGCTAAGAGTTTCGGTGAAAAAACTTCGTTTTTTTATTATATTATTGCATTGATTTTGCCATGCAAAATCTACCGCCGTCTTAGTTCTTAGCTTTTAGCTCTTAGTTAAATTATGATTTATATAAATGCTGAAGAATAGAAAAATTTTAGTTCGACAGCCCCAT
>CAZLOP010000176.1:0-3672 GCA_964561205.1 uncultured Clostridium sp.
TGATACCAGAAGAAACTCTTCTTTCTTATTCTTCTTAGATCCTTAATATCAAATTCATCTCTGTTTACATATACAAAACCATATCTCTTTTTAAAACCTTCATGTGTACTGATAAGATCAATTGCAGACCATGGGCAGTAACCTATAAGTTCAACACCATCAGTAATAGCAAGATGTGCCTGTTCAATATGTTTTCTTAAGTATTCAATTCTGTAATCATCATTTACAGTATCATTTTCTTCAAGTTTATCATAAGCACCTAATCCATTTTCAGTTATGATTATTGGAAGTGCATATCTTGAATAAACTTCTCTTAATGTATTTCTGAAACCAACAGGATCAATTTCCCATCCAAATTCAGTCTTTGGTAAGTTTGAATTACTTACACCTTTAAATACACCTTGTTCACCATGACTACTTTGCTGGTCTCCACCAGTTTGATTATTATTAACAATTTCTCCTGGGAAAGCTTCACAAGTTGCAGTATTGTAGTAATTAAATGCTATAAAGTCTGGATGACCTTCTCTTAATGCCTCCATATCACCTTCCATAATTTCTGGCTCAATTCCTTTTTCAACCATATAACTCCATGCAGTAGCATTATATCTTCCATAAACAGCCATATCTAAGTATAACCAGTTTCTTATTGCTGCACAGTTTTCAGCTGCTAATATATCTTCTGGTTTACAGCTTGCAGGATATACAGTGCTTATATTTGGTGCAGGACCAATTTTAGCACCCGGACACATATGATGACATAATTTCATTGCTTTTGCCTGAGCAATTAACATATGATGATTCTGCTTATATAATTCTTTTTGAACATTATCTGTTTCAATTCCATCTAATGTACCGATAACATCTCCAACAAGAGTCATCATATTTTGTTCATTTATTGTAAGCCAGTATTTAACCCTGTCTCCATAGTTTTCATACATAACTTTTGCAAAATTTACAAATGCATCAATAGTTTCTCTTTTTGACCATCCACCCTGCTTTTGAAGTGCTGCTGGTAAATCAAAATGATACATTGTAATTATTGGCTGAATATTATATTTTAAACATTCATCTATTAAATTGTTATAGAATTCTATTCCTTTAGGATTAATTTCTCCAACTCCCTTTGGAATTAATCTTGACCATGAAATTGAAAATCTGTATGCTTTAAATCCCATTTCTGCAAATAAAGCAATATCTTCTTTATAATGATGATAATGATCACTGCATACATTAAAATCTGGTGTTCCTTCTGGAATTACCTTTATATCTTGAACTGAAGGTCCCTTCCCATCTTCTAATGCTGCTCCTTCTACCTGATAAGCTGATGTTGAAGCTCCCCATAAAAAGTCTTTTGGAAATTCTTTTAATTTCTTATGAAACATATTCTCCATCTCCCTTATTTATATAAATTTCTTATTACCTCTAATACAGATTCATTTTAACATAAATATATGCTAATTTAGTTAATTTACTGTTCTTTAGTGACAAGTAAATCATATAAGTTATTTGTTTTTTTTTAAAACATATTGTTTCTAAAATCTATATTTTATAGTAAAATGTATTTTTTTACTTACATTTTATAATTTAATCCTAAAAAAATGTTATAATAATAATATAATTATTAGATTTTTTATGACTGTTATTTTTTTAGGAAAGAGGGAATACTATTGATAAATTTAAATCAAATACTTACTGTTGCAACTAATCAAACAGACAGACTTTTTATAAAAAAATGTCTTAATGATGAATATCATATTTTAGAGGCATCCAATTCTGAAGAAGCAATCTCACTTTTAGATAGATATTATGAAACAATTGGAGTAATAATATTAGATATAATTATTCCTATGAGTAATGATTATAAATTAATCAGAAAGCTTCATGATGAGGTTTCACGTAATATTCCTATAGTTGTTCTTGTTCAAAATAATAACATAAAAAATCACGTTGATCTTTTAGATTTTCAAGTTTGTGATATTTTTGAAAAAACTATAGAACCTAAAATTTTAAAAAATAGAATTGAAAATATAATACTAAAAACTCAACTTGAATTTTTTTATACTTATGATGAACTTACAAAAATATACAATGAACGAACATTTTATAGTAAAGTACATGATATTTTAATGAAAGATAGATCTAATACTTATGTATTAATCAGATTTGATATAGAGCAGTTTAAAATCATAAATGACCTTTTTGGCAGAACAGAAGGAGACAAGCTTTTAAAATATATTGCCCTGATTTTAAGAGAAATCATAGGTGACAATGGTATATTTGCAAGGTTTTCAACTGATATATTTGCAATATGTATAAAACACAATAAAGAACAAAATGAAAAAATAATTAATTTTATAAACAACAGAATAAAAAATTATCCACTTCAATTTGAAATAATTCTGTGTTTTGGTTTATATGTTGTAGAAAATCCTGATACTCCAGTCTATCATATGCTGGATCTTGCTAACCTTGCTGCAAAAACAGTAAAAGAAAATTACGTTAAAAGATTTGCTTACTATGATGAAGGATTACGTGATTCTCTTATAAATAAATATGAAATAATTAATGATATGAATATGGCTCTTGAAGAAAATCAATTTGATATTTTTCTTCAGCCAAAATATAATTTAAAAACTAACAAAATAGAAGGTTCAGAGGCATTAGTAAGATGGTTTCATCCAAAAAAAGGCATGATATCACCTGGTGAATTTATACCAATATTTGAACGCAATGGCTTTATACTAAAACTTGATTCATATGTATTAGAAAAAACATGTAAAACTATTCGTAAATGGCTGGATATAGGATTAAAAGTTGTCCCTATATCAGTTAACCTTTCACGAATAAATTTATATAATCCAAATCTTTTTAACAGCATTGTTGAAATTGTTAATAAATATAATATTCCAAAAGAACTGATTCAACTTGAAATAACAGAATCAGCTTATAATAAAAATGCAAAACAGCTTATTGAACTTATGAATGATCTTCAAAATGAAGGTTTCAAAATATTAATGGATGACTTTGGAAGCGGCTATTCTTCATTAAATATGCTTAAGGACATTCCTGTGGATATCCTAAAAATTGACCTTCGCTTTTTATCAGACTGCAACAATCAGATACGTAGTAATACAATATTAAAATCTGTTGTTATAATGGCAAAAGATTTAGATATTCCAACGATAGCAGAAGGTGTGGAAACAAAAGAGCAGGCAGATTTCCTGCTTGATATAGGATGCAACAGCATTCAGGGATACTATTATTCAAAACCACTTCCTGTTCTAGATTATGAACGACTTATAAAAAATAATTCTTAAAATCTATATATTACGTAGAACTTAGTATAGTGGTAAAACAACGAAAATAATAGACTTGCAGCTAAAATATATATTCAAGGAAATTTAGAGGCTGAAACTTCAAGCTTTGTTAATGTCCACAAACTACTTGCTCCCTCTGAGTGAAGGAATAATTCATACATATAATTTGATATCATACTGTTTTGATAATTCAAAATATGTTCTGAAATCTTCAGAGTGACAAGTAGTTTTATGGACATTAACAAATCAAAAGTTTCTAACCTCAAAATTTATTGAATATATATTTCACTGCAAGTCTATCATTTTCTGGTTTTATCACAAATACAAGTTTTACTGAATATATAAAAGATAAAAA
>CAZLOP010000177.1:0-3671 GCA_964561205.1 uncultured Clostridium sp.
CATTATTTCTTTTCATATATACTCCTTAATTTAATGTGTTCTATTTTATGCTCTCATGTAAAAAAATCTGATTATCCTCATTAACTTCGTCATCATCATATGTTAATATATCTGATATATTTTTATCCTTTACGCTTTCTTCCTTCATGGTTTTAAAGGCTACTGAAAGCATAAGTTTAATTCTATTCAGCTGATTTACATTTGATGCCCCTGGATCATAATCAATTGCTACAATATTAGCATTGGTATACTTTTCACGAAGAGCTTTCATCATTCCCTTTCCTGTAACATGGTTAGGAAGACATCCAAAAGGCTGAAGACATGCTATGTTTTTAACCCCGGTTTCAATAAGTTCCATCATTTCAGCAGTTAAAAACCATCCTTCACCACTTTGATGACCAAGAGACAGCATTGTAGATGCCTTTTCTGCAAGTTCATTAATATGCATATCAGCTTCAAATCTTTTACTATTTTTTAGTTCTGTATTAATTCCTTCTCTAAGCTTTTCAATGTATTTTACAAGGTATTGGCTTAATGTACCTATAACCTTGCTTTTTCCCAGTTTTTCTGCTTTATATTTATTATCTCTTATACAGTATAAGAAGAAATTCATCATATTCGGAACTACTGCTTCGCATCCTTCATTTTCTAATATTTTTACAAGATTATTATTTGCCATAGGGTGAAACTTAACAAGTATTTCTCCAACTATTCCTACTCTTGGCTTTTTTATATCTCTTAACAGCATATTATCAAAATCAGATACAATATCTTTCACATTTTTTGCAAACTGCTTTTTATTTAAAGTTATTATATTTTCTTTTGCTATTTTATTCCACTTTTCATATAATCTCTCTGCTTCTCCTGCCTTCTGCTCATAAGGTCTTGTCCTATATAATACATTCATAAATAAATCACCATATAGTATAGCCATAAGAGCACGCTTAATAAGCCCTAATGAAACTTTAAAACCTGGCTGGCTCTTTCCATTAAATATATTTAAACATATTACAGGAACATTTCCAAAACCAGCATGATTAAGGGCATTCCTTAAGAATCCAGAGTAATTTGATGCTCTGCAGACTCCTCCTGTACTGCTCATAATAACTGCAGTCCTATCTAAATCATATTTACCACTCTTTAAAGCACTAATCATCTGCCCAACAACTATTATTGAAGGGAAACATGCATCATTATTAACATATTTTAAACCTTCATCCACTGCTTTACTATCGCTTTCAGGCAGAACTTCAAAATTATATCCACTTTCCTGGGCTGCCTTTTCAAGTAATGAAAAATGAATTGGTGACATCTGTGGTGCAAGAATAGTATACCTTTTAGCCATTTCCTTTGTAAATACAATATCATTATTTGCTATATCACTCTTTTTAGGAACATAATTTTTTCTTTCTCTTTCTTCCATAGCAGCTTTTAATGATCTTATCCTTATTCTTGCTGCTCCAAGATTATTTCCTTCATCTATTTTTAATACTGTATATATTTTTCCCTTTGAAGAAATAATATCATCAACCATATCTGTTGTTACTGCATCAAGACCACATCCAAAAGAATTCAGCTGAATTATTTCAAGGCTGGGTTCGTCTGCTATAAATGCAGCTGCCCTGTATAATCTTGCATGATATGTCCACTGATCTGCTACTCTTATTTTTTCTTTAAGAGGCTTCAAATGACATATACTATCCTCAGTTAAAACTGCCATATCATAAGAGTTAATTATATCCGGAATTCCATGATTTATTTCAGGATCTATATGATATGGTCTTCCACATAATACAATTCCTTTTTTATTATTCTTTCTTAAATATTCAAGAGTTTCTTCACCCTTTTTCTGAATATCCCTTCTATAATTTTCTCTTTCTTTATATGCTGCACAGACTGCTTCTTTTGCTTCACTTAATGTAACATTATAATCCTTAAATTCTTCAACAATTCTTTTAGGAAGAAACTTTTCATTATCAAGAGAAAAGAATGGTGCCATATATTTTATATTTTTTTCCTTTATAGTGTCCATATTATGTTTTATAACTTCAGAATAAGAAATTACCATAGGACAGTTATAATGATTAACACTTTCCCCATATTCTTTTTTCTCATATGTAATACATGGATAAAAGATTGTAGTAATTCCTTTTTCAATAAGATCAGCTATATGTCCATGTACAATTTTTGCTGGATAGCATGCTGATTCTGAAGGAATTGTTTCAATTCCCTTTTCAAACATCTTTTTGCTTGATGCTCCTGATAGGACAACTCTAAATCCAAGCTTTGTAAGAAGGGTAAACCAGAATGGATAATTCTCATAAATATTAAGCACTCTAGGAATGCCTATAGTACCTCTTCTGCCTTCTTTAAGTGGTTTATATCCAAATGTTCTGCCATATTTATACTTATACAGATTAATGTCTTGTTTTGCCTCAGCTTTTACAATTCCAAGACCTCTTTCACATCTGTTTCCTGATATAAATTCTTCATCTGTTGAAAATTTATTTATTGTTAAAAGACAGTTATTACCACACTTTCCACATCTCTTAAAGCTTGATGTCATTGTAAATTTGTCTACATTATCTTTGTCCAAAAGAGCAGTAACATGTCCTTCTTCATATCTTTCTTTTGCAATGATAGAGCATCCAAAAGCACCCATAAGACCTGCTATATCAGGTCTTACTGCATTTTTCCCCGAAATCAATTCAAAACTTCTTAAAACTGCCTCATTATAAAATGTTCCCCCCTGAACTATTACTTTATCTCCAATTTCATCTTCATTTCTAAATTTAATAACCTTAAATAAAGCATTTTTTATTACTGAATATGAAAGCCCTGCTGAAATATCACCAACAGTTGCACCTTCCTTTTGAGCCTGCTTAACTTTTGAATTCATAAATACAGTGCATCTTGAACCTAAATCTACTGGAGCATCAGCTGTTATAGCTTCCTTTGCAAAGTCACTTACTTTCATATTTAAAGATTTTGCAAAGCTTTCTATAAATGAACCACATCCAGATGAACATGCTTCATTTAACATAATACTATCAATAGCTCCATTCTTAATATTCAGGCATTTCATATCCTGACCACCTATATCAAGAATGAAATCAACATTAGGCAGGAAATAATCTGCTGCCTTATAATGGGCAATAGTTTCAATTTCTCCAATATCTACATGAATGGCAGCTTTAATTAGTGCCTCGCCATAACCTGTAACAGCACTGTTTACTATTTTCACTCCTTCAGGAAGAATATCATATAACTCTTTCAAAATTCCTACTACTTTTTTTAATGGATTTCCTTCATTACTTCCATAATGAGAATACAATATTTCATTATCTTCATTAATAAGTGTAACCTTTGTAGTTGTAGATCCAGCATCTATTCCCAGATAAGCCCGTCCTACATAGGTGCTTAACTCACATGTTTTGCTTACAGCTTTACTGTGCCTGTCTTTAAATTCTTTGTATTCCTCTTCATCCTTAAATAAAGATTCAAGTCTTGTAACACTATCTTCTTTAAGTTCACTAATACTATTTACTTTATCTACAATTTCTTGTAATGTGATAACTTTCTTATCTTCTGATAATAATGCTGAACCCATTGCAACAAAAAGCTGAGAATTATGAGGAATAATTATTTCATCATCTTTTAACTTAAGTGTT
>CAZLOP010000178.1:0-3667 GCA_964561205.1 uncultured Clostridium sp.
GTTTTCCTCCTTATTAGAATTCTAAGCCGTTTTCACGTGCTGCTTCTGCTAAAGCCTTTACACGACCATGATATAGGTATCCACCTCTATCAAAAACAACTTTTGTAATTTTTGCTTTTTTCGCTCTTTTTGCAATTTCTTCACCGATTAATTTAGCTGCTTCAACATTTCCACCATTTGTAATTTTTAAATCTTTTTCTAAGGTAGAAGCACTAACTAATGTTACACCTTTTTCATCATCGATGATTTGAGCAGTGATATTCGCATTTGATCTAAAAACATTTAATCTAGGTCTCTCTGCAGTTCCTGATAAACTACTACGAATTCTAGAATGTCTCTCTTTACGCATATCATTTCTTGAAACTTTATTTATCATAAGCACACCCACTTTCTTAATTATTTAGATGCTTTCTTTCCTTCTTTACGACGGATAACTTCTCCTACATACTTGATACCTTTTCCTTTATATGGCTCAGGTGCTCTCAAGGCTCTAATCTCTGCCGCAAATTGTCCAACAGCACATTTGTCAATTCCAGAAATTTCTATTTCAGTATTACTATTTGCTTTTACTTCTAATCCTGCTGGAATTTCCACATTATCTAAGTGTGATTTACCATCTTGTACTGATAAAATATTTCCCTTAACAGTAAAACGGTAACCAACACCAACTATTTCTAATCCTTTTTTATAACCTTCACTTACACCAATTAACATATTTTTAATATTTGCATTTGTTGTTCCATGCATTTCATTTGTACGCTTAAGGTTATTTAATGTTTCAACAGTAACTTTATTATCTGCAACATTTACTTTAAGATCCTTATAAATATCTAAAGATAATTCACCTTTTGGTCCTGTTACTATCATTTTTTGTCCTTTAATTTCTACATTAACTTTTTCAGGTATTGTTAATACTCTCTTACCAATACGACTCATTCGTATCCTCCTTACCAGATATAAGCAATTACTTCTCCACCAACATTATTCTTACGAGCTAACTTATCAGTCATAACTCCTTTTGGTGTTGAAATAATAGCAATTCCTAAACCATTTAACACTCTTGGAATTTCATCTGCTTTTGCATAAACTCTAAGTCCAGGTTTAGAAATTCTCTTTAGTCCAGTAATTACTCTTTCTTTATTTTCACTATATTTTAAAGTTAATGTTAGGATATTTTGAACATTATTTTTATTTACTTTATAATCTTCAATGAAACCTTCTTCTTTTAGAATAGCAGCAATTTGCTCTTTCATATTTGAAGACGGCATTGTAACAACACTAGCACGATTTTGGTTCGCATTACGGATTCTTGTAAGCATATCTGCGATTGGATCTGTCATTAAAATCCCTCCTTCTTTCGAATACTTTTTTATACTTAGTATTTTATTGGTATTACCAACTTGATTTTTTTACACCTGGTATGTGTCCTTTATATGCTAATTCTCTGAAACAAATACGGCATATACCAAACTTACTTAGTACAGCATGTGGTCTACCACATCTTGTACAACGACTATATTTTCTTGTACTAAATTTTGGTTCTTTTTGTGATTTGATAATCATTGACTTTCTTGCCATGTTCTCCTCCTTATTTCCTAAAAGGAATTCCAAGTTCTTTTAGTAAATCATAAGCTTCTTCATTTGTTTTAGCAGTTGTAACGATTACGATATCCATACCTCTTACCTTTACAACCTCATCAAAATTGATTTCTGGGAAAATTAATTGTTCTTTAATTCCGATAGTATAATTTCCTCTTCCATCAAAACTCTTTGGTGAAAGCCCTCTAAAATCTCTTACACGTGGTAGAGAGATTGAAATTAATTTATCTAAGAAAGTATACATTTTTTCGCCTCTTAATGTAACTTTACATCCAATTTTATGTCCTTCTCTTAATTTAAATGAAGCTATAGATTTTTTTGCAGTTGTTTCAATTGGTTTTAATCCAGTGATTTTTTCAAGATCACTCATAGCAGCTTCCAACATTTTTGAATTTGCTACTGCATCTCCTACACCCATATTAACAACAATTTTTTCAATTTTTGGCACTAACATTACACTTTTGTAATTATGACTTGCCATTAAACTTGGAACAACTTCATTTCTATATTTTTCTTCTAGGCGGTTCATTGAAAATCCACCCTCCTTCCAAATTAGTTTTAAAATAAACTCAAGTTATCTAATTTATTTTTCAGCTTTTTTTGTTTCTTTTTTTGTTGTTTTTGTTACTTTTTCTTTCTTAGCAACATTCTCAATTATTTTTACATTAGATCTATGGATAGGTGCTTCTGTTTCAACTATTTCACCAGTACCACCATTGTTTTTAGGTTTTAAATGTTTTTTTACTAAATTAACACCTTCAACAATAACTTTTTCATCTAACACTTTGGTAATTTTTCCTTCTTTGCCCTTATTAGCTCCTGCAATAACGACAACTTTATCACCAGTTTTTAGTTTCATGTCTATTCCTCCTTAAATATTAGGTTTATAGTACGTCTTTTGCTAAACTTACGATTTTCATAAATCCTTTATCTCTAAGTTCACGTGCTACTGGACCTAAAACACGAGTTCCAACAGGGCTCTTATCATCTTTGATAATTACACATGCATTGTCATCAAATTTAATATAGCTTCCATCTTCTCTTCTAACTCCAAACTTACTTCTAACGATAACAGCTTTTACAACTTTACCTTTTTTGATATTACCATTAGGAGTAGCTTTTTTAACTGTACCAACAACTATATCGCCGATGTTTCCAGTTTTTACTTTACTTCCACCAAGAACTCTAATTACAAGTAATTCACGAGCTCCGCAGTTATCTGCCACTTTTAAACGGCTCTCTTGTTGTATCATTTTATCTCCTCCTTCAAAGATTAAGTATTATAGAATAACAGCTTTTTCTACAACTTCAACTACTTCATATCTCTTTGTCTTTGACAAAGGTCTAGTTGCTACAAGACGAACTTTATCTCCAATATGAGCAATATTATTTTCGTCATGTGCTGCATATTTCTTTGAGTATTTTACTCTCTTTTTATATATTGGATTCATCTTATAAGTTTCAACTTTAACAGTAATTGTTTTATCTGCCTTATCACTTACGACAATACCAATTAATTCACGCTTATTTTCATTCATAAGGATACCTCCTTTTAACCTTCTATTTCGCGTTCTTTAAGAATAGTTTTAAATCTTGCAACATCTTTCCTTAATTCTCTTACTCTAGCTGGATTTTCAAGACTTCCAGTTGCTTGTTTAAATCTTAATTTTAATAACTCTTCTTTAGACTCTACGATTTTTTTATTAATTTCTTCAGTGGTCAATTTTCTTATTTCATTAGTCTTCATTCTTATCACCACTACTTTCTTTCATTACGAATTTACATTTAATAGGTAATTTATGAGATGCTAATCTTAAAGCTTCTCTTGCAGTAGCTTCATCAACTTCTGCTATTTCAAACATAATTTTACCCTCTTTAACTACTGCTACCCAAACTTCAGGTTCACCTTTACCTTTTCCTTGACGAGTTTCTAGAGGTTTTTTAGTTAATGATAAGTTAGGGAATATATTAACCCACACCTTACCACCACGTTTCATATATCTTGTCATAGCAACACGCGCTGCTTCAATTTGATTTGCAGTAATCCAAGCACCTTCTTTGGCCATTA
>CAZLOP010000179.1:0-3644 GCA_964561205.1 uncultured Clostridium sp.
AAAAGAGTGTATCTTTTATTAACGGAGTTCTTGATAAAATAAAAGAAAAATAAATCTGAGATAATCAAAGCGGGGGTGTAATTATGGGGCAGATAATAGATGGTAAAAAAGTTGCTTCTGATTTAAAGGAGCAGATTAAAAACGCAGTTGACCAAAGAAAGAATAATAATCTTTCAATTCCTAAAATAGCATCAATACTTGTTGGTAATGATGGTGGTTCTGTATTTTATATGAATGCACAACAAAAGGCTGCAGAAAGTTTAGGAGTTGAATTTTTAAAAGTAACCATAGATGAAAATGAAAGTGAAGAATATATAATAAACACAATACATAAACTAAATGAAGATAATACTGTAAATGGAATAATTCTTCAGCTTCCATTACCTAAAAAATTTAATGAAACAAAAATAGTTAATGAAATAAGTACATACAAAGACATAGACTGTATGACATATGAAAGTCAGGGAAGACTTTATATGGGAAAACCATCATTTCTTCCTAACACACCAAATAGTGTGGTAACGCTGATTAAAAGCCTTAACATAGATTTAAATGGTAAAAATGCAGTTATTATAGGAAGAAGTAATGTTGTAGGAAAACCATTAGTGCAGCTTCTTCTAAATGAAAATGCAACTGTTACAATATGTCATTCAAAAACTAAAAATTTGAAGGAAATTTGCAAAAAGGCAGAAATACTTGTGGTGGCAATGGGTAAACCTAAATTTATAGATGAAAGTTATGTTAATAGTGATGCTGTTGTAATTGATGTTGGAACATCAAGAGTTAACGGTAAAATGACTGGTGATGTTGATTTCGACAATGTATTTGACAAGTGTAAGTATCTTACTCCAGTGCCTGGAGGTGTAGGTTCTCTTACAACTACCCTTTTAATAAAGAATGCATGTGAGGCGTTAAGTAAGTATGAACATAAAGACTTTAAGTGTAAGTGAAATTAATAATTATATTAAAAGAGTAGTAGACAATGACTTTGTATTAAATAATCTCTCTGTAAAAGGGGAGATTTCTAATTTGAAGTTTCATTCAAGCGGGCATATTTATTTTGCCCTAAAGGATAACATGTGCAGGGTCAGCTGTGTTATGTTTAAAAATCGTGCTATGTGTCTTAACATTGATTTAAGAGAAGGAATGGAAGTAGTAATAACTGGTCGTGTGTCTATTTATGCAGCAACTGGAAGTATGCAGATTTACTGTGATGAGATAAAAAAACAGGGTGAAGGAGAATTATTTGCCAAATTCGAAAAACTTAAATTAAAGCTTGAAGCAAAGGGATATTTTAATCCGCAGTTTAAACAGCAGCTTCCGCCTTATCCTAAGAGGATTGGCGTTGTAACCTCTGAAACAGGGGCTGTTATAAGGGATATTATAAATGTGACAAAAAGAAGAAATAAAATGGTGGACATAGTTCTTTATCCTGCAAAAGTTCAGGGAATTAATGCATATAAAGAAATTATTGCAGGTATACAGTATTTTAATAAGCAGAAAAATGTTGATTTGCTTATTGTAGGCCGTGGAGGTGGTTCTATTGAAGAATTATGGAACTTTAATGAAGAAAAGCTTGCTGATGCAGTTTTTAAATCAAAGCTTCCTATAATATCTGCAGTAGGTCATGAAGTAGATTTTACAATATGTGATTTTGTTTCTGATGTAAGAGCATCAACACCTTCACAGGCAGCAGAAATTGCAGTTCCTTTATATTACGAAATGATAAATCATATTAAGTCATTAGAAGAAAAAATAAAAGACTATACAGTTTCAAGATTAAAGGATGCAAGAAGCGAAATTAATTCTATTACCCGCATTTTAAATCTTCATAGTCCAACACGGAAAGTTGAGGAAAGTTACATTAAGTGTGACACATTTAAAGAGAAGCTTGATTTTTTAATTAAGAGCAGAATAGATGCTGAAAAATTGAAACTGCTAAATTTAAATAATCTTCTTACTGCTCATAATCCTGTTAATATAATGAAAAAGGGATATGCTATAATTGAAGATGAAAATAAAAATATAATAAGAAAAAAAATTGAGCTTGCAGGAAGAAAAAATATTAATATTACTTTTGAAGATGGAAATGTAAGTGGTGAGTTTGTTCCATACAGGTAAGGAGTTTTTATTATGGCAAAAAAGGAAAGTTATGAAGAAATGTTATTAAAACTTCAAAACATAGTAGATGGCTTGGAGAATAATGAAAATTCTCTTGAAGATACTATGAAATCTTATGAAGAAGGCGTAAAAATAGTAAACAAAATATACAAGACACTTGATTCATATGAAGGTAAACTTTCAGTAATAAAAAATGAAAAGGAAACGGAGTTTGATAAAAGTGTTGAAGATTAATAATATTATAGAAGAAATTAATATATATCTTAATAATTATTTTAAAGAAAAAGGAAGCTACAATAAAATAATTTATGAAGCTTCAGGATATAGTGTAAATATTGGCGGAAAAAGGGTAAGACCTCTTTTAATGCTTCTTACCTATTATGTATATAGCGGACAGTATAAAAACATTTTAGAAATGAGTGCTGCACTTGAAATGATTCATACATATTCATTAATTCATGATGATCTGCCATGTATGGATAATGATGATTTAAGACGTGGAAAGCCTACAAATCATAAAATATTTGGTGAAAACATAGCAGTACTTGCAGGTGATGCTTTATTAAATGAAGCTATGATAGTTTTGATGAAATATAGCTTATCTCATGGTGAAAAAGCATTAAAAGCATCTTATGAAATTGCTTATGCAGCAGGTGCTGAAGGTATGATAGGCGGCCCGATAGTAGATGTAATCAGCGAAGGCAAAAAAATATCAAAGGAACAGCTTCATTATATGCATGCTAAAAAAACAGGAGCGTTAATTAATGCAGCAATTATAAGTGGAGCAATAATGGGAGAAGCGCCAGAAGAAGACATAAAGAAGCTTAATTTATTTGGAGAAAAGCTGGGAATGGTATTCCAGATAAAGGATGATATTCTTGATGTAGTAGGTGATGCTGTTAATTTAGGAAAGAAAGTTCATGTAGATGAAGAAAATAATAAAACAAACTATATAAGTGTTTACGGATTAGAAAAGTGTAAAGAATTATGCATACAGATGACTGAGGAATGTATTGAACTTTTAAATTCTTTAACTGTAAATTGTGAGTGTTTGATAGAGTTAACTAAGAAACTGCTATATAGAGAAAAATAATAGAGGTAATTGAAGATGAAATTATTAGATGAGTTAAGTTTCCCGAAAGATATAAAAAAATTAAATTATAAAAAGTGTGAAATCTTATGTGAAGAAATTAGAGAATTTCTTATAGACAGCGTTTCAAAAACAGGGGGACATTTAGCTTCTAATTTAGGAGTAGTTGAACTGACAGTATCTCTCATGAAGGTATACGATTTTAATAAAGATAAAATTGTATGGGATGTAGGACATCAAAGTTATATATATAAGATTTTAACAGGACGTAAGGACGGTTTTAAAAATCTTCGTCAGTACAATGGAATGAGCGGCTTTCCAAAAAGAGAAGAAAGTAAATATGATTCTTTTAATACAGGGCATAGCAGCACATCAATATCTGCAGCTCTGGGACTGGCACGTGCAAGAGACATAAAAAAACAAAATTCTAAGG
>CAZLOP010000180.1:0-3624 GCA_964561205.1 uncultured Clostridium sp.
ATCTACCGCCGTTTTTAGTTCTTAGCTTTTAGTTCTTAGTTTAATTTGTTAAATTGTGATTTACAGAATAAAAAAAGCTACCACAAACTAATGTGACAGCCACTTTAAATACTTCTTACTAATTAACACCATTTCTATAGTATTTTAAAACGCTAGGAACATAATTTTGAGTTTCCTTAGGCATCTTGTACAAATCACTTGAAGATGTTACCCCTCTCCTCTGCATATTTCCTGATCCGCCATTATAAGCCATAAGAGCTAAGCTTACATCTCCATTATATTGATCTAAAGCTTGTTTTATTATTTGAGTTCCACCATTAATATTTTGTGTTACATCATAAGGGTCTGTAATTCCAACACTACTGAAATTGGCTGGCATTACCTGCATAAGTCCTACTGCTCCAGCTGATGAAACTGCATTAGAATTAAAATTTGATTCCTGCTTAATTATTGCCATAATCAAATTTTCATCTACTCCATATTTCTTTGAAGCCTGCTTTACTGCTTCATTTATTTTCTCCATATCTGCTGCTGGAACATTGCTTTGCTGTGAAAAATTTGCATAATTTATTGACTGTCCATTAATTATTAATGGAAGCTTTTGCAAATCTTGTCCTGTAGGACATTGCTGAGTTACTGTCTTTGTTGTTTCTGTAGCTTGTTCTGCCTGTTTATCATTTGCAGCATTCTGCATCTGCTGCATTACCAAAAGATTTGTAAGATTCATCTGATTACTCATCTCTCTTGATGACTCTCCATCACTATCACTTGATGTCAATTGTCCATTTGACATTAATGACATAGCAAGTAACTGTTCAGTAGACATTCCATTATCACTACTTGTACTGTTTCCTAATGTATTAGTATAATTTTGCAGAACACTTTGGAATGCTACATCTGATTCATTTATATTTGATGAACTACCACTTGTTAATTGTCCATTACTTTGCATCTGCATTGCCAATAATTGTTGTGTTGACAATGAATTTAAATTATCTATTGCCATAAAATTTTCCTCCATGGATAACTATCTAAATATATTTATCGATTATATTTTAACAATCTTTAACCTCAAATTCAAACATATCATAATCTTCATAACTAACTTTTTTATAATAACTCTTTGCTAATACCAACAACTTGTACTTTCCTGATACAAAAGGTATAAAATTATAGTACTTCTTTCTGCTATATGATTGAACTTTATCCCATTCATTATTGGACATTAAATAAAATTCATAACATATATCCTTTCCACCTTTATTTGTAACTTCAAACCCAGCTTCAGAATTAACTTTAAATTCAAGTGTATCAGGGTTTATTTTGGTATTTATAATAGGAAGTGCTTCTGTAACATAAATATTTATCTGCTTCTTAAAATCAAATTCATCTTTGCATTTAATATGCTTTGCATAAATATCTACAGTATATTTTCCAGCAACTTTTGGTGTAAACTTTAATGTTTTATCATTAACATATCCT
Source organism: uncultured Clostridium sp. (assembly GCA_964561205.1). Lineage (GTDB taxonomy): Bacteria > Bacillota > Clostridia > Clostridiales > Clostridiaceae > Clostridium. The sequence goes on from CAZLOP010000180.1 coordinate 1,483, forward strand.
GTATCTTCAATTAATTTTCCATTAATTTTAATTTCATACTTCAACATTATATTTCTTGTATCCTGAACAATACAATCAAAGGAAATCACATCACCTACTAAATGAATTTCCCGTATAGGCATTATAATATAATCAATTTTTGCAGGAATATATTCAGCTACTTTTAAATATACAAATGTATGGGCATCATATTCATTTTTAGAATATTTATCTTTTACCATTATCTCAACTTCATATTCTCCTGCTTTTTCTGGCCTAAACTCTATCCAATTAGATTTATTATACTTAATCTTATCTATAATTTTTTCTTTGTAACGTATATTAAAAGCATACTCTACTTGAGCTTCACTTTCACATTTTACCATAATATTTACCAGATCATTTATAAGAAGATTTTTGTTTTTATCAACTATTACATCAACTATTTTTAATGGTTTTTCTCCTTTTTTTTCTACCAAAAATTCTAATTTTTTTATATCTTCATATTCACCATTATACGATTGGTCTTTTACTTGAAGTGTTATTTCATAATTCCCAATTTCTTTTGGCGTCCATATATATTCTTTATCTTTTACAAAACCACTATCTTCTTCTATGATTCCTTTAATACTGTATCGATATACTAAATTTTTCCCACCATCTGTATCTGCACAGAATTTAACACTACTCCCTAATGCCTGTGGAGAATTCAAATCAGCTGTAAAATTTTTGATTTTTACTGTTTCATATGGTTTTACTTTGTAAACAAGAATTGCCCTATCATCATATTCATTCTGTGATAAAATATTTTTGGCTAAACACAATATTCTATACTCTCCACTTTCCATCTCATCATAACATAATATATTATTATTAGAGTATTCCTGAATACATTTTGACTTTCCGTTCTCATAAATTTTATAGAATTTATACAATACTGCTGCATCTTCATAGTTTGTATCAACTTTGAATCTTAATTGATTTCCAGCTATGATAGTATTATTTTCACATTTGAAGTTTTCAATTACAAGTTTCTGCATCTCTTTAATATTTACCTTAACTGTCCTATAATCATCAAAAACAGCATTAGATTCTATACTCTTACATTGAATTAAAAATTCTTTTTCTCCAACTTGTGTAGCTGTATACTTTAAGATATTATCTGTTTCATAATCCCTTACAATATCCCAATCCTTATATCTTTTCACATAAAATCTATATAATATATCGGTAGTCTTTTCTGTTACTACTTCAATTGTACATTTCTCACCAATAACAAGCTCATCCTTATCGATATTGACTTCACTTATTAGTTTTGTTTTAGACTTATTAGTAACATCTAATGCAATTTCTTCCTTCACATCTTCTAAAATAGCTTGTTTCTCTTCATCATCTAATGATGCAACTTCTTTAATCTCTAAATCTGCATCTTTAAAATTCATTTCTTTATTATTACTATAAACTAATTCTTTAACAATTGTAAAATCCTGCTTAGCCAAATAATCTAAAGGTTTTCTGCCATTTTTCTCTCTGGCTTGTATCATAACAATATAATCCCCTTCACTTTCAGGAGTCCATATGCATTGGTTATCATTTGAAAACTCACGTATAGTTTTCCATATTCCGCCTTTTCCAACAATAAATTTATATTCTAACCCTTCAACCTGTTCATCAACTTGACCTGTTATGTTTATTTTTGTGCCAATAGCTTGTGGTGTCTCTTTATCAAACATAACTTCAACATATTTTAATTGCATATTCTCCATTATAATCACTCCCATTTAAAATAAGCTATTCTTATAGTACACCTTCTACCATTTTTTGTAAATATATTTTTATAACTTTTCAATAAATTATATCATATTTCTTTAATGCTATTCATATATTTATATATTTTCGAAATCCATTTGCTTATGGGACTGTTGCATTAAATTATTACTATTTACTATTTATTATTTATAATATATATATATACAAATCATAATTTAACGATATTTAAGTAAGAACTAAAAACTAAGAACTAAGAGTTGAGGAAATTTTTCTTGCAGAAAAATAGATTATATGTTTTAACACATTACTTAAGTAGTATAAGCGGTAGATTTTGCACGGCAAAATCAATGCAATAATATAATAAAAAATCTGAAAGATTTTTCTCCGAATCTC
>CAZLOP010000181.1:0-3609 GCA_964561205.1 uncultured Clostridium sp.
CTATTCAAGAAATATACCAATGAAACAGATTACAATAAACAAAACTATTTTACAAATAATAGTATTCGCTTTCTTTGGATCTCGAGCGAACACTATTATTTGAACAAGAAAAAAAATCTACCTATATCTTTTTAAAACCGACAATATTTATGGATAAACATATCCTAAAATACCACCATACTGATCACCTCTCTCCCTTATAAATCGATCTACTTCTGCCTTATCTGTTAAATAATGACTATCTCGACCTTTAGGATAATATAAACTATAAACAGGAATAGTATTAACTTCATTCCATGTATAAATATAGCCAACTATACCTTGGTATTCATGACCTTCATTTTGGAATTTACGTACTTCAGCCCATGAAGTAATATAATGTGAATTCCTCCCTTTAGACCAATACATTCTATAAAGAGGCAGAGTACCAGGTTCCTCTTCAGCACATATATACCCAAAAACACCGGAATATTCATGCCCTTCATTCTTATACCGAAGAACTTCTGACCAAGAAGTACACCAGTGACAATTTACACCCTTAGGCCAATATAATTGATATAATGTAACCAACTTAATAACTGATATTTTTTTACTATTTATATATTTCTCTACTGCTAGCTTTAAATCAGCCTTCTTTACTGGGTCTGAAACCAAATCATAAATAGGATAAGTAGCATTCCAATCAACATCAACCAACCGCGAATGAGTATCGTCTACAGATTGTGACCATGCACCTATATTGATAGTAGTCGTGGGACCTTGATTAGGAGACAAAGTTATAGTAGTACCAGAAGTAGTGCCTCCTACACATTGAATAGTACATGTCCAATCTGAATTCTTTTTATTAGCCTCGGTTATTGTAGTTGTGCTCCAAGTCCCATCAAAATCAAGACCGACTTTAGACATATTATATTTCGCCCCAGCACTTACTGTCTGTTTTTTCTCTGTACCTGTATTTTCTTCTATAATAGCCGATTTATAATAAGCTATATAAGAACCTCCTACTGTAATATTAGTAAGTACATGGGTCCCATATTTTGCAACAATTTGATCTGCTGAGTATTTACCTAAATCAGACACAAAGTTAGAAGATAAATATCGAGATAAAAGCTCAACATCTGCATCTACAAAATATTTTCTTTGTTTCTTTGTCACTTCTGCTTTAGCAAAAGAATATTTAGAAGAATATGAATATTTAGAGGCAGACTTAAATCCAGCGGAAAGAGTGCCAGAAAAGAATCCTTCAGCATCTTTTTTAATATCCATGGCTGCTACAGATCCCTTAAAATTTGAATCAGTTATCACATTCTGAAGAAAAGATTGGGCATCTTCACCTGCAACAATTTTTTGGTCTATGGTTCCAATGAAAGGATTATAAAACCGATCACCATTATCTCTTATTAATGCTTTGACATCAATAACTTGTAAACGAGTAGAGTTCTCCCCTAAATAATCCTCTGTTATATCATATCCAAACCCCAGTACATCATAGACACCATCTCCTGCCATACGGGAACTCATATCTTCTGTTTCATTCCTTTGCATTTCACAAACGTCATAAGTATTTGTACAAGAAACCAGCACTCCTACAAATAAAAAATAACACAAATTTATTTTCCTCATAACAGTACATTTTAAAAAGTTAATAAATCAAGTTTTAATAAGCATTGTTCATATCACATACCTGTGCTAGAAGCTATTTTATAAGAAAAAGAATATTGATATTTTTTATCTCCAACATGAATCAATCTTCAAAAGGAAATACATATCCTACAATTTTTTGAAAATCATCCGTATTAAAATGAAGTCCTTTCCATTGAACAGAATAACTATGATTTATATGTTTTGCACTATAATATTCATATAAAGGTACTGTTCCTAAAACCTGCGATTTATAAATATAACCTGTTATTCTTTGGTATACATCTGTATTACTCTGATTACCTCTCCATACAGAACTTAAACTTTGATTTATATATTTTGCACTATAATATTCATATAAAGGAACAGTTCCCTCCACTTGACTCGCACAGAGATAGCATGTTACACCTTGATAATCATCCGTATTAAAATGCGTTCCTTTCCACTCTGTAAAATAACTACTATTTATATGTTTGGAGCTATAATAATTATATAAAGGCAACAATTCCAATATCTCCAGTTTAAAACTATCAATGTATTTTTCTACTGCATTTTTTAATGCTACTTTTTTTGCAGGATCTGAAACTAAATCATAAATAGGATAAGTAGCATTCCAATCAACATCAACCAAACGGGAATGAGTATCATCAACTGATTGTGTCCATGCACCTAAATTGATAGTAGTCGTAGGTCCCTGATTAGGAGACAAAGTTATAGTAGTACCAGAAGTTGTTCCTCCTAGACATTTAATATCACACGTCCAATTAGAATTTTTCTTATTCGTTTCAGTAATAGTTGTAGTATTCCAACTTCCATTTGCATCGAGCCCCACCTTTTTCATATTATATTTAGCACCAGCTGTTACAGTCTTCATTTTCTCTGTGCGATTGGCTTCTTCTACAATAACAGATTTATAATAGGCCCTATAGGAACCACCCACTGTTATTTTAGTCAGTACATGAGTTCCATACATTCTAACTATCTCATCAGCTGAGTATTTATTTAAATCCGCTATAAAATTTGAAGATAAATACCGTGATAAGGTTTCAGCATTAGTATATAAAAGATATTGTCTCTGTTTCTTTATAACTTCCGCTCGCGCAAAAGAATATTTGGAAGAATATGAATATTTAGAATCAGACTTAAATCCTGTAGTAATACTCCCGGAGAAAAATCCTTTTGATGTATCAGACTTACCCATTGCAGCTACAGAACCAGAAAAATTTGTATTACTTATTGTTTGCTGAAGAAAAGACCATGCATCCTCACCAGCAGTAACTTTTTGTTCTATAGTTCCAATAAAAGGATTATCAAAACGTCCCTTATTATCTCTAATAAATGCTTCTACATCTAAAACCGGTTGACGAACAGAAGCTTCTCCCAAGTAGTCTGATGTTATATCATATCCATAACCTAACACATCATAAATTCCGTCACCTGCCGCACGTGGCATAACCTCTTTTTCCGAGAAATTCTGTAAATCCTCAAAACCACTACTGTCTGTACAAGCAGCAATGAATAAACCTAAACAAAGGCTTAATAAACTAATTCGTTTTTTCATAATTATCACATTTAAAGTTAGTATACTTTTCTCATTTTCACAATGAACAATCTTATAATTCCATCATGTCATTTTCCACTAAATGCCAAACAATTAAACGCCAAACTATTTTAGTATTCATTCCATAAACAAAGATATCTCAAACAGAGATTATAAGAATTAGATCGGTAATATACAAAAAAATATTGAATTTGCAAGCGAAATTGTGATATTTTTGCAGAAAAAAAAGACAATCAATAATACAGGCTCTCTATCTATAAATTTTTCCAATAATAAGGGAGTGAATGAATATGTATAGCAGTCAGTCCTATTGCATAAGCTTTTTCTATCTCCAGATTAAACCTTTTTATATGGATGTATTCTATCTCCATAGCCTTTGGAGTTATCTCCATAAGCTTTGGAGTTAT
>CAZLOP010000182.1:0-3602 GCA_964561205.1 uncultured Clostridium sp.
TTCTTTCAGAAAAATAAAATTATATGTTTTATAAAAACAAAGTTTTTATAAAATGTTTTAACACATCATTTGAGTAGTATAAGTGGTAGATTTTGATTTGATAAGGAAACTTATTATGGCAATAATATAATAAAAAAATCCTTTGGATTTTTCTCCGAATCTCTTACTTCTTACCTTTTAGTTCTTACTTAATTAAATTCTGATTTATATAAATGCTAGAATATAGAAATATAAACATATTTTATGCAATAGCCCTATTATTTATTCATTTCTATAATTTCATTTATTAATTCATTACTAAGTTTTGGTGGGTAAAATTGTGGCTTACTAAAATAAAAGCCTTGTCCGTAATCAACACCTAAATTAATTAACTTTTGAAGCTGTTCTTTGGTTTCAATACCTTCAGCAATAACTTTTATGTTTCTGTTTTTAGCATAAGATATAAGATTTTTTATAATATGTTCTCTGTTTTTATCTCGTTCAACTCCCTGAACAATTTCCATATCTATTTTTACAAAGTCTGGAGTTATAGAAAGCAATACAGATTCGTTGTTGTAGCCTGAACCAAAATCATCTATTGCAAGTTTAGCATTCCATTTATGAATTTTTGATAATTTCTTTTCAGTAAGTGAGTTTTCAGAATGTTCATGTTCTAAAAGTTCAATAACTACATTATTTAATTCTTCACTATACTTGCTCTCAAGAAGTTCTGAATCCTCAGGAGATAAGATATAATTTGGAATCGAGTTAATAAATAATTTTGCATCATTAAAGTTTTTACGATGTTTATGATAAAATTCAAGACTTTTAAAAATAGTAAGTCGCTCTATTTCATATAGTTTTGATTCAGATGTTGCAAGCTGTAGTATTTCAAGAGGACTTTTTATACTTTCAAGCTTTGAACGCATAAGTGCTTCATATGCAAAAATCTTTCCTGTGTGAATATCAACTATTGGATGGAATGCATATTCAAGCAGTTCTTCCTCAATTAGCTTATTAAGCTCCTCATTTCGATTTAATAAGAAGTAGACTTTGTCATATTCATTTTGATTAAACTGACCAATAGTTCCTTTTGCAGTTTTCTTTAATCTGAATGTTGTAAATTCAGAATATCTGCATAATTCATGGTATTCTTTGCTGTCATCAGGGTACCATGAAATACCAAAAGTTGAACGTATTTTTCTATTACTTCCATCAGGAGTATTAATTCTAGTATTTTTTAAAGCAACATGCATATCATGTATCAAATTTAATAAATCTTCTTTGTTATTATATTCATAAGTAAAAACTATAAATTCATCAGCAGAACGCCTGCAGATTAATGTTTTTTCAGTTATATAATTTGAAAGAGTTTTTGCAGCAATTTTTATGTATTCATCACCAAATTCATAACTGAAATCATTATTTATTGATTTTAAATTATCCAGATTAATAGTAATTACTGCACCGCAGTCAAATTTGATATTTCTTAAAATATTTTCAACAGCTTTACGGAAAGACATTCTGTTAAGAAGATTAGTAAGAAGATCATAATCTCTTTCATATTCTATCTTTTTACGTTCTAGTATAGGATGAGTTTCATCACTTAAAACACCTAATACTTTATATTTATCGCTTTTTAATGTTAATTGAAGATATTTTATTTTTCCATCACATTCAATTTTATAAATATTATCATCAGTAGAATTTTCAGTATCAAGGTGTGTCATTAATTTATTAAGAAACTCTTTAAATACTGAAACCGAAATATTTTTTGTATCTTTAAAGCCTTCAATTCCAAGATTAATAAAGAAACCATTAGTGCAGAATACAGTATCATCTCCAAAAACATATTCAAATGCACCTATAGGAACATTTACCATCTGGAGTATTTGTGAAAGTTTTGAAGCATTATTAAAAGCTTGTGAGCTTAAATTCATTATTTCGCTGGAGAGTTCATCTATTTCACTAATATTTATTTTATCTAGTTTAATTGGTCCTTCAGCGCTGCTGTTTCTAACTTTTACAAGAAGATTTGAAATTGGATCAGTTATATGTTTTCCACTAATATAGCATACTATTATTGCAATCAGTAATGAAAATATAAAACTATATATTAAATATTTAATAATTTGATTAACATCAGAGAAAAGAATACTCTTACTATTAATACCAACAAGAGCCCAGGTATTATTTTGAAACTGTGTATTTATATTTAAATAATGAGTACATGCATAAGAATCTGAAAGTATAGGATTATTAATTTTATAAATATTAGAAGACACTTCTTTATCAAGGTTTAAATTTTGTATGTTTAAATCTCTCTTATTTTCAAGTATAGATACTGTTTCAAGACCATTGTTAGTTTTATGGGCAAGTAATAAAATCTCAAACTTGTTGCTGCTATCATATTTTTCCATAAAATCTATAAGATATTTTTCAGATATTTCAATACCTAAAACACCTAAAATTTTATTGTGTGAATCTGCAATAGGAACAGAATAGATTATAGATTTTGATTTACTATTATCAATGCTTACATTGTATCCCCAATAACTCTTATTTGTAGAATCCATATTATTTAATGTAAATTTGTATAGATTTTCAAATAATTCTTTATAATTGTTATCATTAGCTGAAAAGTAAAAACTTTGACTAAATGATGGAGACATAACAAGGTTATTATCTTTTGCTAAATTTGTGTTTCCAATACATAGAAGCAAATCTGCATTATTATTTATATTAGTATCAGGTGAAATGTCTTTAATATAAATACCTTTTTGATCAATAATGTTACTATCAGGCTGTTGTGTATTTAAAATTAGAAATGAACCGGATATATGATTTCTTTTTAATAGAAAAATCATTTCAGGGCAGACTTTATCTAATATATTATTTATAATTTCATTATTTTCTTTTGCTTTATCCCAACTTACATTATTTGTTTGTAGAATATTATTAATATCAGATTGAATAGTATCTTTATTGTTAGTAATATCACCCCAGTATTTTTTCATTTGAGACTCTAAATATATTGAGTTTTCTTTTACATTGTTAGAGAAATCTAAATAAGAATTATCAGCAAGTCTTTGTATAGTATGACTTTGATTGAGTGATATGAAGAAAATAATCTGTTGGATTAACAAAATAAAGATTGTAGTTAAAAAAATTTTACGTTTAATTGAATTATTTTTTTTTCGCATATACATACATCCTTATTACACATAAGTTTATCAAACTAAATTTAAGTTAAGCCTAAGTAAATTTTAACATATGCTAAGTTTATTTACAATTGATAAGGAGGAGTTTTATAACATAAATATGCAGAAAGTCATCTGTTTGATTTAGAAATATATTTACTTTTAAGTAAAAAAATACTATAATTTAAATTGGTATTAAGGCTATTTGGGGTAAGGAGAGAGGAAAAGTGAAATTTGAAGAAAAAATTCAACCATTTTCATTTGTTAAAGAGAAAGAAAGATATTTTTTAAATCTTTCAGAAATGGATTATAAGCAGAATATTTTTCAAACCATAAATTCTAATAATGCAAAAGGATGTAAGTATAATTGGGAAATGCTGAGTAAAGTAATTATTGAGTCTACATTAAAACATATAAAAAATG
>CAZLOP010000183.1:0-3575 GCA_964561205.1 uncultured Clostridium sp.
ATTTTAATAGAAATTAGCCCTTATTATGCAATAATAAGTTTCCTTTCAAAATCTATTGCTACTCTTAGTTATAAATTATAATTTTATTTTTCCAAAAGAAAAATTTCCTTAACTTTTAGTTCTTAGTTTTTAGTTCTTAGCCTTAATAAAAATATTCTTTTATACATAAAAAGACTTAGGATATCCTTCCCTATATTTTCCTCTTGTCTGTATTCCTCCAATTCCTTTTATCCCGGTTATAGTATTATCTATAACATCTTTAACAGATATAACTTCACTTATCTTTGCATAGGCTATTTTCTCACAAATAAATACTGGATCTAAACAGTGAATTAATATGCGGTTAGGACTTGATGCAAAATTGGCCCCTTTATCAAGTATTCTTTCATAACAGCTTTGACAGGCTCCTGCGAAAATTACTAATTCATCATAACTTGCATTATAATCTCTTAAATTTTCAACTGATTGAAGAAAATACTTTGAGTTTCTATAATTATCTATGTCTAAATAATCATCAGGAGATTTTGTCACACTATCATGCCCAGTCAAAACAACAATATCAGGCTTAATATCCTTAACAAGATCAACTACCTTTTCAGGTTGTTCATTTTCTGAAATGCATTTCCCAACTGCATCTAATCTAAGCTGCTTATATACTTTTAAGCAAGTCTCCATATACTCGCTGTCTCCATCAATATGCAGAATTCTTCCTGGTCTTCCAAATGACATTTCTTCTTTTCCTTTCTCATGTGTATTTCTTTCTCTGAATTCTTTTCTTTCTTTCATTGCATTTTTAATTGCTTCATTAACTCTTGTATTCAATATTCTATCTGTTGAACCAATTGTAATTTTATTTTCTTCTTTAACTTCTTCTAAATCTTCAATTGTTGAATCAGCTATTATCCGTATATTAATGCCTTTTAATATTATATTATTTTTTACTATATCAACTACCTTAAATGTTATATCTTTATCATAAGACTTTCGTACAACAATATCTCCAATCTTCATTTTACACCTCAAAATTTACTTCTTAATCTTATAATATGGCGATATATTTTAAAGGTTTCTTAGTTTTATCTTTAACTGCAAAAAGCTCAGATTTAATCTAAGCTTTTTATAATTTTTATAATATTTTATATTCATTGTTAAATGCATCTAAAAAACATAAATATTTTTCTTTTTCTTGTACTATTCCATTTAGTTTACTTGCAAATGTATTTTGTGCCCAATTAACCTCATTATAATAATATCTGTTAGCAAGCCTCCAATACCTTTGTGGAAATTGCAAAAATGCATATAAAACTTTATATTCATCATTTGATATAGATGCTATAGAATTATAGGAATCTATTATTCCCTTTGCATATTCTATATTCCATTCAACTCTTTTTAATACCTTGATCATAAAATTGCTTATATCAAATGTTCTTACTTCTCTTTTACAATAATCAAAATCAATAACATATACATTATTGCTTTCATCTAATATGATGTTATGATAAGTATAATCATGATGACAGAAACTCTTATCCAATTCAGCAATTGCACATAATTCATAATATGATGAATTATTTAGTATATTTAATGCACTTTGTCCTATATCCTTATAAAATTCTACTGATTGAATATAAATCATATAAAAATCACTTTTTATATTCTTTTTTCTTACCATATCTTTCATCTTATCAAATGATTTTATTCTCTTTTCCATAAGATGAGGCCATCTTCCTAAATCACTTTTTAGTTTTGAATTTTCAGGAGGATCATACCCCTTTGATGCTTCATGAAGCTTTGCTAATGTTTTAGCTGCAATTTTCACTTCTTCTATATTATGAAAATCGCACTCCCTTCCCTCAAGCCATTCTGACAAAGTATATAAGTCTTCATTTACTAATGCATATGGCTCATTTTCAACATTTAAGTAATATTTATCAAGATTACCAAATCCATTCTTTAACAAATGCTGTTTAGCACCATATACAAATAATAATTTTTGTGGTCCATAATTTATTTTTTTTAAACATCTTTCCCCTTTATCAGTCCTGAGGTAATAGACGCCTTTATTGGCTTTTAATTTTTCAATCTTAATACCAAACTGCCTCTCAATTTCAAATTCTCTCATCATCTCTCTCACCTCCTATATATTTATATGTGACTCTCTTTTCTTTTATTAACAATTTTAATATTCTTTTAATATAATAGACTAAGATAAATTCTTTGAAAGGAATTAATAATGAAAATTGGAATAGATGGCAGAGCAGCTCAATGGTATAGAGGAACTGGCATTGGAACATATACACATGAACTAATACGAAACCTTAATTCTATTGATAAAATAAATGATTATCTTGTTTTTCTTCCAGATTGTGATATTTCTCACAATTTAAATTCAAATTTTATTGTTAAAAATGTAGAATCAATGCCTTCAGATAACTTTTGGGAAAATGTAAATGTTCCAAATATATTAAATAATATAGATATTGAACTATATCATGTACCTCAAAATGGAGTAGGTCTTTCAGAAAAAATACATTGTAAAAAAGTAATTACTCTTCATGATATAATCCCATTAAGAATGCCTGATACTGTCAGCGACAGATACCTTAGAATTTTTAATACAGAACTGCCCAAAATTTTAGAGAATTGTGATGGTATAATTACTGTTTCAGAGTTCTCAAAAAATGATATAGCTGCTGAATTTAACTTTCCTACAGATAAAATATATGTCACTCATTTAGCTGCCAAAGATATATATAAGCCTTTAAGTAAAAGTCAAAGCAAAAAGCTTGTCACACAAAGATATGGAATTATGGAAGATTTTATTTTATATGTAGGAGGCTTTAGTCCAAGAAAAAATATTACCGGACTTATAGAAGCTTATTCCAAGCTTCCTGAAAAGTTAGTAGATACCTTCAAACTTGTAATTACTGGAAAAAAGGGCCGTTCATATGATATGTATAAAAAACGTGCTGAAGAACTAAAAGTATCTTCTAATGTAATATTTACAGATTACATTCCTCAGGAGGATATGCCTTTATTCTATAATGCAGCTGAAGTTCTTGTATATCCTTCTTTTTATGAAGGTTTTGGGCTTCCTCCAATTGAAGCAATGGCATGTGGAACTCCTGTAATTGCCTCTAATGTTACTTCTCTCCCTGAAGTATGCTTTGAATCCGCTTTACTTATTAACCCTTTTGATATAGATCTTTTATCTTATAATATTGAAAGAGTATTAAGCAACAGTTTATTGAAACTTACTATGGTAAGAAAAAGTCTCTTAAGAAGCAATAACTTTTCCTGGCATAAGACTGCTCAAGAAACAATTAATGCTTACAATTATATATTGGAAAACTAAATTAAGGATGCCGTCTTTAGCATCCTTAATTTTTTAATTAATTTGATTTAATAATTCATATCTAAATTTTTCATTTTCAATCTTATCTGTTAACCTATTTAGGAATACTTCATAATTCCAAGACTTTTTCTTGTTATAATAGTCAGTTACTATTGTATAAAAATCTTTTGGAAATGATAATAATATTTTTAGTATTTCTTTTTCTTCTGATGATAAT
>CAZLOP010000184.1:0-3568 GCA_964561205.1 uncultured Clostridium sp.
TTATAACTTATATGTTTAATTTTACTATAATAAGAACTTATTTTCTATTTACCTATAATTTTTTATATAAAAAATTATTAACCAATTTATTCTCTACCTATGATATAGAACGAGGTCGAACATCCAAAATCAACTATTTTTCTTGCTTTTCATCTATCATACAGATATAGAAAAACAATTGATAAATGGAAGTGTTTAAATATGGAAAAAATTAAAGTAGATGATATAGAAAAAGAAGTTAAGAAAATCAAAAAAGCTATTGAAGGATTTAGAAGGATGGATGAAAAAGCTATAGAAAATTTAGAGAGGGAAGGGTTTGAGTTTACGTATTTAGGAACAGGATTTAATTCTTATATATGTTCAATGAAAATTGACATTATAGATACTAGAAAAAATAAAATTTATAAGCATAATAATTTATTTTTATGTATTGGAACTTGTTCCGAACAGTACGGAAAGGGTTCTTTATATAGGGCTTATGCTAAGAAAATTGAGGATACTGAAAATTTTACTGAAGAACAAGTTGAAGAGCTTAGAAAAAGATTATAAATTCATGTATATTAAATAATTTCTATCAACAATTGTAATTTTTGTTGATAGAATACCCATAATATTCTATTTATACTGCTATATACAAAAATTAAGTTTTTCATAATTATATACTATTTCTTATCAACAAATTAAAATTTGATGTATATAAAATAAATTATATGTTATAATATAAATATAAATTAGAAAACAAAAGAGCTCAAACATATTGCAGTATGTTTAAGCTCTATACAATCAGTTAAAGCAACTGATACCACTTATTTTAAATTATTTCATTAAAAATAGTAGACCGATTTGCAACTGGGGCTACTATTTTTTTATCTTATCTATAAGTAATACTATAAATGTTAATAGTGCTAATAGACACATTATAACGTTGTATGTTTCATTACTCATATGTACCACCCCCTAACGTAATAGGGATTGTGGTATCAGTAGCCCAACCAATTGTACGTTCATATTATATCAGAATAGATGCTATCATTCTACAATCAAATGAAATATCTATTCTTATTTATTCATTAGTTTTTTTGTATAAAACCTTTATCCATATTTTTACAAAACACTTATTATATATACTATAATATTTAAACTTCTTAAATAACTTTATTTACCAACAATTTTGCATCAGTCCAGATGTTTAATGAAGATAATATGCAGCTTATTACATTGTTCCATGCACATATGTACCACTTAGAAGAAAAGGAATCGCCTATGTATGATGAGGACATGTATAAATCTGAGATTGAGGATACATTACAGATATTCAATGTTCCTATCAGCGACTATATATAATAACTTAGAGAAATAAAAATTATAGATTGAATTTGACAAATCAGTACTTACAGTAATGACGATTTGGATTTTAGCATTAATAGACGTAAAAAATAGGGAGACCTGCTACAGATAGTGATTCTATTCCAGCTGTCTTTTATAAGCATTATCCTAAATTTGTAAAAGGCGAAATAAATAAAAAGGAGTTTTCTAGACTCTGCAACCTATCTTATCCTACAATTTATAAATACTTAAATTTAATTGAAAACACAAAAAAATGAAAGGAGTCTTTTTATGGTAGATACTATGAATGATTTTAATAATTCTTATAATCAAAAACTTTTAAAAGATTCTATTTCTCGTCTTGAGAACGAACAAGGAATAGTTCATGAAATTATAGAAGAAAAAGATATCTATGATGATTCTAATACCAATAAATGAATATTTTTAAAAAAAATTATAGGAAAGGGTTTGTGCTCCTCTCCTATTTTTTATTATATGATATTAATTTTCACTTAGACTGCTAAGCAACAAAAATATACAATACTCTATATAAACTAGGCTAACACATACCCTGTTAAATTTTTCTCTATAATGCCATCATTATATAATTTTTTGATTCCTTCCAAAATATCATCATTACTAAATCTCGTTGCTTTATCAATTGACCAGTCTTTAAAATACTGTAGTATTTCTTCTTCACTTAATCCATTTTGCTTTTCTATTATAAAAGCAACTGTAGCTATACATTCCAATTCATGATTTGTTTCAATTGAATTAACATACTGAGTAGCCTTTAATATTGAAGGCGTTAATATCTTCATTCTATTTTGAATTTTTTCACTTATTATTTTATTATATAAAATTTTATAAGCTTCTTGAGTATTTTTTACATTATGATATTTCTGAAACTCTCTTATAGTTCTGCTGATTATAGATATAGAATTAGCATATGGACCATACTTATGTTTTTTAAATTCAAAGTATTGTTCTTTTGCAAATATATTCATAAAGTATGCTGTCTTTTGTAAACGCAATGTATCAAATTTGTTTAAATCCTTTTTCATCTCCATCAGTACCAAAGCTGACATACTTAATTTAGGTTCAACTGTAGGTAAAGATACATAGTTTTGAGATGGTTCATAAATAAATATATCTATTCTGTCATCTAAAACAGATAACTTCTTTTCTATTATTTCTTTAACTTCGCTCCATATAAGCCCACCATTACCACTACCTAACGGAGGAATTGCAATACTTTTGATATTTAACTGATGTATTAATTTTATTAATTCATCAAGCCCATCATTTATATATTCAATTTTTGAATTTGCTCTCCACTTATTCTTAGTAGGGAAATTCACTATTATCTTTCCTTTTTCTTTAAAATAGTGTAATTTTCCAACTGTAAGTTCTCCACTTTTACAAGCTTTAACATAATCTTTATTATTTTCTGGATACTGCATTTTAAATTGATATGCTATTCCTTTTCCCATATACCCTTCACAATTAACAGTGTTAACAAGAGCTTCTGCTGATGATTTTAATAAATCTCCAGTTGTATAATACATCATATCTTCACCTCCTCATAAAACAAAAAAATTTTTAAAACCACTTTTGTATATTTACAAATGGTGGTGGAAAATCTATATCATTTTTCTTTAGTAATGACTCTACAAATTTTTTAGTTTTCTCATCTTTTACACATATTTGTGAAAAACCTTTAACCAATATTTTTACTTCTGTTACACATTCTGCCATTTTTACATGCTTAACATATTCGTTTTCATTGCCTAGCGTTTGCATAGCTTCCCAATCAATTTTATTAAATCCTTCATCATATTCATATAGAATGCATTCAGATATTGATAAAGGATGTTTTGGCAATATTTTGAAACCATTTGCTCTTGCATCCTCTCTTCTTATGCATATATATATTAAATTGTCATCTTTGTGTTCACTTTTTACTGCCACATCAAATGCTGAATATGGGTGAAAATGAAATGGAGTATATTTATCTAAATTAAATTTACTTCTTTTTTCAATTATTTCTTGATTTGCAACATCTTTAAATTTAAATTGTTTTGCATATTTTCTTGGTAATAATCCATGTTCTATTATTGAAGGCAAGTTTTCTAATTCTGTTAAGTGGTATAATAGCTTTCCTTCTCTAATATTATTTATTGCCATAATCTTCTCTCATGACACCTTCTTAATACTTCTATTATAATAAATATTTTTATTA
>CAZLOP010000185.1:0-3542 GCA_964561205.1 uncultured Clostridium sp.
TTGATTTATTAAAAGAAAAAATTAAAAATTTATTTTTTAATGGAGAGATTAATTCTGAAAGTTTTATTGTATCCAATACTCGTCATAAACAGGCTTTATACAGAGCATTTGAAATGTGTTCTGTTGCATTAAAGGAATTAGATAAAAATGAATTTTTGGATTTAATATCAATACATGTAACATCAGCAATGAAAGCATTAGGTGAAATTACTGGTGATGAACTTGAAGAAGATTTATTAAACAAAATTTTCAGTGAATTTTGTGTAGGAAAGTAGGAGAAAATAAAAAATGGCAATTAAATATGAAGGCGGAGAGTTTGATGTAATTGTAGTTGGAGCTGGCCATGCAGGCTGTGAGGCAGCACTTGCATCTGCAAGAATGGGACTTAAAACATTAGTTTGTACTATTAATTTAGATTCTATTGCTTTAATGCCTTGTAATCCTAATGTTGGAGGAACTGCAAAAGGACATTTAGTTAGAGAAATAGATGCATTAGGTGGAGAAATGGGTATAAATATTGATAATACATTTATACAATCAAGAATGCTTAATACATCTAAAGGTCCTGCTGTTCATTCATTAAGAGCGCAGGCTGATAAAAAAGATTATCAATTTAGAATGAAGAGAGTGTTAGAAGAACAGGAAAATCTTCAAATAAAACAGATAGAAGTAACTGAAATTATAACAGAAAATAATAAAGTAACAGGCATTTTAACTAAAAATGGTGCAAAATTTAATTGTAAAGCAGTAATTTTAGCAACAGGAACTTACTTAAAAGGTAAGATTATAATAGGAGAAGTATCATATAGCGGAGGGCCAAATGGATTATTCCCAGCCAATGATTTATCACAATCTTTATTGGATCTTGGTATTTCATTACGAAGGTTTAAAACTGGTACACCAGCAAGAGTTAATAGAAGATCTATTGATTTTTCAAAAATGATAGAACAAAATGGAGATGAAAAAATAATTCCATTTTCATTTATGAGCAATTCTTTAGAAAAAGAGCAGGTACCTTGCTATTTAACTTATTCAAATGAAGAAACGCATAAAATAATAAGAGAAAATATAAATAGGTCACCTATTTATAATGGTAGCATTAAAGGTATTGGACCAAGATATTGTCCTTCAATTGAAGATAAAGTTATGAGATTTCCAGATAAAACTCAGCATCAGATATTTATTGAACCAGAAGGAACAAATACTCTTGAAATGTATGTTGGAGGGTTCTCATCGTCACTTCCTGAAGAAGTACAGTTAAAAATGCTTAGAACATTGCCTGGATTAGAGAATGTTGAAATGATGCGAACAGCATATGCTATAGAGTATGACTGCATTGATCCGTTACAATTAAAACCAACTTTAGAGTTTAAAAAAGTTGAAGGATTATATGGAGCAGGTCAGTTAAATGGAAGCTCAGGATATGAAGAAGCAGCAGCTCAAGGTATTATTGCAGGTATTAATGCAGTATTAAAGATAAAGAATAAAGAGCCGCTAATACTAACACGTTCAGATGCATATATAGGAGTTCTTATAGATGATTTAGTAACAAAAGGAACAAATGAACCATATAGAATGATGACTTCAAGAGCAGAATATAGATTATTATTAAGACAGGATAATGCAGATTTAAGATTAACAGAAATGGGTTATGAAGTTGGATTAGTTACAAAAGAAAGATATGAAAGATTTTTAAAGAGAAAAGAAAATATTAATAATGAAATTAAGAGAATTAAAGAATTAAAGATAACAAATAAAAAAGAAGTTAATGATTTTCTTCTTTCTTTAAAGTCTACAGATTTAAGAAAACCTATAAGCCTTTATGAGTTGTTACAAAGACCAGAATTAGATTATAGAATGCTTTCAAAATTAGATATGGATCGACCAGATTTAAGTGATGATATAATAGAACAGATTGATATTACAACTAAATATGAAGGTTATCTTCAAAGCCAGATAGAACAGGTTGAACAGTTTAAAAAATTTGAGAAAAAATTAATACCAGTTGATATAAATTTTGAAGATGTAGGTGGATTAAGAAGAGAAGCTGTTCAGAAATTACAAGATATAAAACCTATAAGTATAGGGCAGGCATCGCGTATTTCAGGAGTTTCACCTGCAGATATTTCTGTTTTACTTATATATTTAGAACATCAGTATAATAAATAGTAAAATAATGGAGGAATATATGGAGTTTTTTGATTTGTTATTTAAATCTGCTGAAGATGTAGGGTTAGAATTAACTAAAGATAAATATAATAAATTTATTTGTTATATGAAGCTGCTTAAAGAATGGAATGAAAAAATAAATTTAACAGCAATAACAGAAGATGAAGAAATAATAAAAAAGCATTTTATTGATTCTATAAAAGCATTTAAATGTGATGAATTTAAAAAGAATAATATAAATATTATTGATATTGGTACTGGAGCAGGTTTCCCTGGGATACCAATAGCAATTATGAATGAAAACATTAATGTTACATTAATGGATTCTTTAAATAAGAGAGTAAAGTTTTTAGATATTATTATTAAAGAATTAAATTTGAAAAATATTAATACAGTTCATTCAAGAGCAGAGGATGGTGCCCGAAATAAAAGTTATAGAGAAAAGTTTGATATAGCAACATCAAGAGCGGTAGCAAACATGAGTGTATTAGCAGAGTATTGTCTTCCTTATGTAAAAGTTGGAGGAAAATTTATTGCATTAAAAGGACCATCTGTTTCAGAGGAAATTGAAGAAAGTAGAAATGCAATTAGTAAACTTGGAGGAAATTTGGAAGGGATATTTCCTGTAAATATTGAAGAGACAGATTTACAACATAATCTTGTAGTAGTAAAGAAGGTTAAGGAAACCACTAAAACTTATCCAAGAAAAGCGGGTACAATATCTAAAAATCCTATAAAATAATAATTTATATTAAATGGAGATGGGTTGAGAACATGAATAATGAAATAGTACAAATTGATATAAATAAAGTTATACCAAATATTTATCAACCACGTAAGTATTTTAATGAAGATGCCTTACAAGAATTAGCACAATCAATAATAGAACATGGTATAATTCAACCATTAACTGTCAGAAAACGAGGCGACATTTTTGAATTAGTAGCAGGTGAAAGAAGACTTAGAGCAGCCAAAATAGCTAATTTAGATGCAGTTCCCTGTAATATAGTAGATATTACTGATTTAGAGTCAGCGGAAATTGCATTATTAGAAAATTTACAAAGAGAAGATTTAAATTATATTGAAGAAGCAGAAGCTTATTTTAATCTAATAAATGAACATAATTTTACTCAAGAAGATGTAGCAAAAAGAATAGGGAAAAAACAATCTACAATTGCTAATAAATTAAGATTATTGAAATTAAGTAAACAAGTGCGTGATTTATGTTTAACTAATAATTTAAGCGAAAGACATGCAAGAGCGTTATTAACTGTTCCTGATGAAAAGTTACAAGTAAAAATTATAAAAAAAGTAATAAGTGATAACTTAACTGTAAAAAAGACTGAAGAACTTATAAATAAAGAATTATTGAA
>CAZLOP010000186.1:0-3519 GCA_964561205.1 uncultured Clostridium sp.
TTCGGTTGTATTTTATTAATTCTAAATTGACATATTCTATCATTTTTATGTATTACAGTATCTTCCATTGCGATTACTGGATAGAACCATTGATCATTATTTCCTGAATAACTATTGTCAATTACGGCAAAGCTGTTAGTCTGTATAATTTTAAAATTTTTATATGTGCTACTACGAGGAACAATATTAGCCTCATATCCTTTTGGTAACTTCATACCTATGCCTAAAGCTATTAGACGAAATTGACCTTTTTTAATTTCAACATCCTGTGCAGCTCTTAAGTCTATCCAATCTCCTATTGATATTTTTTCTATTTTATTAATTTCTTTATTGAAATATTTAATTAAAATTTTTCTCATAGATAGTATAGTCTCCTTCTATTTTATATTATCTTGCAAAAACTTTATATAATCTTCCCATTTACCTATAGCATAGATATATTCTTTACCTTTTAAACATTTAAATTTCATATCGGCTTTTATATCTTCCATAGTGTATTTTTTTGTTGTCAAACTTTTAATAAATTTATTAGTCATATGTGTTATAGTTAAAATGTCTTTTTTAGGAATTATAGCTATTATTTTATCATATTTACATAATTCTTCCTTCGGTATAAAATATTGCTTTTTAGGTAGGTTTTTCGTAGAATAAGGGCTTATATTAGCTCCTGATATTCTTGGTTTCAATAATGGTATTATTTCTTTAGAATTTGCATATTTAAATTTAAACATTATTTCTTTATCAGTTTCAATTATAGAAAAAATCATATTTTTATTAATACTATTGATTTTTTTAATAATATTATGTCCTTTTTGTAACGATGGAATATATACTTCTAATATTCCCGAACCATAATAAAAAACTTTAATATCATTCATACAATCAATATATAAATCTACATCTTCATATGTACCATTTAATTTTCTGTCAAAATCGTTTGTAACAGAGTTTATTGGGGCTTTTATTCTATATTTCCCTTTAAATTTATCTATTAAATAGCTTATGTTTTTCACCTTCATTCTTATTTGTTTAGATAATAGTCATTAGTCACAATATAAAACTACTTTGTTCTGTTTTAATGACTTTTGAATATCAATCACTCTCTGATTTTCGCTACCACGCCATTTAAGTGATGGATTACGTTGAGATTCTTTGTATTTTCCGTCAATTAAGATGTCACATTGGGAAATAATATGTCTTCGTTTTGATAACATTTCATCTCGTTCTAAATTAATATCATCAGTAATAATTGGAAACATTATTTGTTTCAACGTATATCCTGTGTAAATCCATATAGTCTTATTTGGACATGAATGACGGAATCTATGGTGAAATTTTCACCTTTTTGATACCAACTTGACATCAATCATGTTTTTACAGTATAATCGTTCATAAGGAAGTGAATTATATGCCAGCAGGTAAAGTTGCACCCAATAAAACTCGTACTAATATTACCATTGAAAAAGAGTTGAAATCTCAACTCGAAGAACTTGCAAAACAAGATAGTCGTTCATTTAACAGTTTAGTTATCAAAGTGTTATCAGATTATGTAAAAGCAAAGAGTGGTTCATGAAGATATGCACCACTCTCCATTTTCTTTCTTCCATATATTTTGGTTACTACTTCCACGATATAATAATGAATTATCTTTTAATTCTTCAATATATCTTCCATCAATAATATAGTCTACATATTCTATAATTTCTAATTTAGATATGTATGTTTTAAAATCAAATCCACTCCACAACCATATTTCTTTATCTGGAAATATTTTCTTACACTTTTTAGCAAGTTTAGTAACATCTGTAATATTGTTTTCTGCCAAACATTCTCCACCCAATAAAGATATTCTCTTTATATATGGTCTGTTTGCTAATTCTATAAACTCTTTCTTTATTTTTGGTGTCCATTTTTTACCACCATTAAAATCCCATGTTTCAGGATTGAAACAATTGGGGCATCGAAACCGACACCCCTGAACATATAAACTTTGACCGCCTAAATGCCCATTGTTTACTTCATATTCTTCTATCTTTGCGTATCTCATTTATCTCCCCTTGTGTTTAACACGCATTTCGACTTCTTGCTGTTTACCTTCATTGAATGCGGTTTTATAATCGCCAGTAAGATAACCAGTTACCCTTCTGAGCCTTCTAATTTCATTACAACCACACATAGGACAGACTTCTCCAATTTCATCTGTATAACCACAATTTGTGCACATATCATTTGGCACATTAACTGCAAAATATGGAATATCCTTATCCATTGCATAATTAATAATATCCTCTAAGGCTTCAAGATTGTTTCTAACTGTACTCTCTAATTCAACATAGGTAATACAACCTGCTGAACTATATCCAGTTAACTGTGACTCAATATCAATCTTTTCAAAAGGATTCATTTTTTTCCATACAGGAACATGCATAGAGTTTGTAAAGAATTTCTTATCAGATACATTTGGAATAACACCATACTTGTCCTGAAACTTCTTCATCGCTGTAAAACATAGGTTTTCGGCAGGAGTGAAATACACACCAAAATTTAATTTATATTCTTCTTTAAATTCTGCACATCTTGTCTTAAATAAACTCTCAATCTTTTTTGCTAACTTCATACCTTCTTCTGTTGTATGGTCACAACCAATAAGAATCTGAAGTGTTTCTGCAAGTCCTAACTGACCAATAGCAAGTGTTCCGTGTTTTAATGCTGAACGAATATCTTTACCATCATATCCTTCCATTACGCCATTCTCATACATAAACTTTGCTGATTCTGGTGATTGATTGCAAATCCAATCAAATCT
Source organism: uncultured Clostridium sp. (assembly GCA_964561205.1). Classification (GTDB taxonomy): domain Bacteria; phylum Bacillota; class Clostridia; order Clostridiales; family Clostridiaceae; genus Clostridium. Next base: position 2,807 of record CAZLOP010000186.1, read on the forward strand.
CTCGATTAACATATCTTTTGCTTCGTGAATTTTAATATCTAACAACCACATAAATACTTCTTCTAATGTTTTTGTCATTGTTGTATATTCTGAATTAGAAACTTTATCATATTCTTTTTTTGCTTCCATTGCCAATGTAGGCATAATAATTGTTACTGGACAAATATTACCTCTTCCATCTTTTAACTGTCCAAATCCATTAACATCCCAACCATTTGCCGTTCTGCAGCCCATGGTACTGAAATATGTTTGTGGGTCATTTCTGTCATATCCTGCATTGCCAGACCAATCTACGTTAGCATAATTTGGGTATAATCTCTGTGCGGTTGATCTTAAAGCAAGTTGGTATAAATCATAATTTGGTTCGCCGGGCTTTCTATTTACACCTTTCATCATCTGAAAAATACCACAAGGGAAAATACTTGTTTTATGTAATTTTCCAATTCCGTTAATAGAAACCTCTAACAACGCTTTAGTTACTATTCTTCCTTCTGGTTCTGTGCAAGTACCATAGTTAATTGAAGTGAAGGGTAGCTGATTCCCTGATCGGCTTTGAAGTGTGTTCAAATTATGGTAGAGTCCTTCTACTGCTTGATATACTTCTTTCTTTGTCTTATCCATTGCATATTTATATACGTTAGGCAACTGTTTCCAAATATCAGCATTAATACTCTGTTCCTTAACAAAACATTCAGGGGAATTAATATAATCAT
>CAZLOP010000187.1:0-3492 GCA_964561205.1 uncultured Clostridium sp.
AAAGAAGGTAAATAATGAATAAACTTTGGGGTGGACGTTTTAAAAAAGGTACTGATAAAAGCGTAAATGATTTTAACTCTTCTATTCCATTTGATTCAAGAATGTATCGAGAAGATATCGAAGGAAGTATTGCTCATGCTTCTATGCTGGGTGATCAAGGTATAATTTCAAAGGATGCCAGTGACAGAATTGTCTCTGGTCTTCTTGAAATATTAAAGAGAATTGACAGCGGTGCCATTGATATTGATATGACTTCTGAAGATATTCATAGTTTTGTTGAAGGTACTTTAACATACTATATTGGAGAAAATGGTAAAAAGCTTCATACTGGTCGTAGCAGAAACGATCAGGTTGCCTTGGATTTAAAACTCTATTTAAGGAAAGAATTATTTATTATAAAAGAACTTTTATTAAATCTTGAACAGGTTCTTTTTGATAAAGCAAATGAAAATATAGATACAATAATGCCTGGATATACTCATCTTCAAAAGGCTCAGCCTATTACTCTTGCTCATCATATTTTAGCTTATGCTGAAATGCTGAAGAGAGATATAACAAGAATTGAAGATTGTCTTGAAAGAATGGATACAATGCCTCTTGGTGCAGGTGCCTTAGCTACAACAACTTATCCTCTTGACAGAGAAGCTGTTGCAAAAGCTCTTAACTTTTCAGCTGTTACTTTAAACAGTTTAGACAGTGTATCAGACAGAGACCATGCCATTGAAGCCTTATCTGCTTTTTCAATGATTATGATGCACTTATCAAGATTTTCTGAAGAAATTATTCTTTGGTGCTCAAATGAATTCAGTTTCATAGAACTTGATGATGGATACAGTACAGGAAGTTCCATAATGCCTCAGAAAAAAAATCCTGATGTTGCTGAACTTGTACGTGGTAAAACAGGCAGAGTTTATGGTGACCTTATGACATTACTTACTGTAATGAAAGGTATTCCACTAGCTTACAATAAAGATATGCAGGAAGATAAAGAATGCCTATTTGATGGTATTGATACAGTTCTTCTTGCCCTTGAAACTTTCACTGGAATGATTAATACTATGAAAGTCAAAAAAGATAATATGAGAAAAGGTGCTGCAAAAGGTTTTACAAATGCTACAGACCTTGCAGATTATCTTGTTAAAAAAGGTATGGCATTTAGAGATGCTCATGGTGTTGTAGGAGAAATAGTTCTTGAATGTATCAAACAGGATAAAATGATTGAAGAATTAAGCCTTGATGAACTAAAAGCATTCTCTCCTATTTTCGAAGAAGATGTATATCACGCAATTGACCTTGTTACATGCGTTGAAGAACGTAAGGTTATCGGCGGACCTTCAAGACAGTCAGTAATGACTCAGCTTGAAGCATTAAATTCATTTATTAAAGAACACACTAAATAATTTGATATGTTGTTGCTTTATGGCAGCAACTATCTTTTTTCTACTACTATTTACTTTTATTTCTTAACTAAATATCAAGGGGGCTACTATTTAATGGATATGAAATATATAAATGGTGGTGTAACTGCACCACAAGGATTTTTAGCATCAGGAATTCACTGTGGATTAAAGAAAAGTACCTTAAGCAAAGACCTTGCTCTTATTTATTCAGAAATTCCAGCAACAGCCTGTGCAATGTTTACCAAAAATAAGGTAAAGGGTGCTCACATACCAGTATCTAAAGAGCATTTATCAAATAAAACAGCACAAGCAATAATAGTAAACAGCGGAAATGCAAATACTTGTAATGGAAATGATGGTTTAAATAAAGCCAAAAAGACCGCTGAACTGCTTGCAAAAGAATTAAACATAAAAACAGATGATGTTTTAGTTGCATCAACAGGAGTAATTGGGGTTCCTCTTAATATTGATGCAATAAAGAGCGGTATTCCTTTACTTACTCAGAAGTTATCTAAAGAAGGTTATGCTGATGCCTCTTCTGCTATAATGACTACTGATACTGTAAAAAAGGAACTTGCAGTAGAATTTACTGCTGGTGGCAAAACAGTTACTATTGGTGTCATGGCTAAAGGATCAGGAATGATTGAACCTAATATGGGTACCATGCTTTCATTTATAACAACTGACCTTTCAATTAGTCCACAATTATTAGATGAAGCATTAAGAAGCGTTGTAACAGTTACTTATAACAGAGTAAGTGTAGATGGTGATACAAGTACTAATGATACTGTATTTATTTTAGCTAACGGTAAAGCTGAAAATGAAAAAATAACTTCTAAAAATGCTGATTATGAAGCATTCGTAGAAGCACTGACTCAATTAAATACTTTAATTGCTAGAACTATCGCAAAAGATGGTGAAGGTGCAACTAAGCTTCTTGAATGTCAGATTTCAGGAGTTGATACTGAAAAAAATGCTGTTATTTTAGGTAAAAGTGTAATTAACTCTCCTCTTGTTAAAACTGCAATGTTTGGTGCTGATGCTAACTGGGGAAGAATTTTATGTGCTTTAGGATATGCTGATATAGAATTTGATAGTGAAAAAGTTGATGTATCATTCCAAAGCAAAAAAGGCAGCATTGAAGTATGCAAATCTGGAAGTTCTTTAGCTTTTAATGAAGATATTGCAAAGGAAATTTTAAATGAAGATGAAATTATAATAAAGATTAATATGAATAATGGGATCCATAGTGCTGTCATATGGGGATGTGACTTAACTTACGATTATGTAAAAATAAATGGAGATTATAGAAGTTAAATTTTAGGGGGTATTCTTTTGGAACTTAGTCATAATGAACAGGCAGAAATTCTTGTACATGCTCTGCCATACATACAAAAATACAGAGGAAAAATAGTTGTTGTTAAATATGGCGGAAACGCAATGATAAGCGAAGAATTACGTGAAACAGTAATAAATGACATTATTCTTATGAAATGCGTGGGTATCGAACCTGTTGTCGTTCATGGCGGCGGTCCTGATATTTCAGATTTAATAAAAAGATTAAATCATAAAAGTGAATTTATTAATGGCTTGAGATATACAGATGATGTTACTATTGAAGTTGTTCAGATGGTTCTTGGTGGTAAAGTTAATAAAAATCTTGTTTCATTAATCGAAAAATTCGGTGGTAAAGCTATTGGTTTATGTGGAATGGATGGCGGATTAATCAAAGCAAAAAAACTTGAAGGTGATGTTGATTATGGATATGTTGGTGAAGTTACTGAAGTAAACACTGACATAATAAAAATGGCAATGAATTCAGGATATATACCTGTTGTAGGTAGTGTTGCCTTGGGTGAAGATGATAACAAGGTTTACAACATCAATGCTGATACATGTGCAGCAAAGATAGCTTCTGCCTTAAAAGCTGAAGAATTAATGCTGCTTACTGACGTTCCTGGAGTTATGAAAGATCCAAAGGATCCTTCTACTTTATATCACAGTTTAAGGCTACATAAAATCCCTAAATTATGTCTTGAAGGCATAATAAAAGGTGGGATGATTCAAAAAATAGATTGTTGTGTAGAATCAG
>CAZLOP010000188.1:0-3459 GCA_964561205.1 uncultured Clostridium sp.
ATTTTAGCTGGTGCTAGGTTTGGTTGTTCAGCCAGAAGGCTGAACTGTTACATATTTTCTGTTAAATATTATTTTTTATAAAGTTATCCTGGTACTGTAATCTTAGCTATACCACTTTCCATTATTATATTATATAATTAAAATATAATAATACTTTATTTTAAATTTAAATTGTTACGAGGTTTCTATGTTTAATATTGATAAAGATTTAAAAACTATACTGGACATAAGTATTTCTCTTACATGCGAAAAAGATTATAATAAACTCCTTGAAAAAATCTTAAAAGAATCCATGCGGATTACTAACAGTGATGCTGGAACTCTTTATTTGTACAAAGACAATTCACTAATCTTTAAAATTATGCGAACCAATTCCTTAGATATTTACAAAGGTGGAAATGGAGAAGAAATTAATCTGCCTCCAGTTCCTTTTACCGAAAAAAATGTATGCAGTTATTGTGCTATTCATAAAAAACTCATCAATATAGAAGATGTTTATAATAATGAGCAGTTTGACTTTTCTGGTCCTAAAAATTATGATTTTATAACTAAATATAAGACAAAATCAATGCTTGTTATTCCACTCATAGATCATGAAAATGAGCTTATAGGTGTAATTCAGCTTATAAACAAATTAGATATTGATAATAATATAATATGTTATAACAAACGGGATGAATATATAACTATTGCTTTGTCATCTCAGGCCGCTGTTTCTTTATCTAATATGCAGCATATGCATTCTATGAAGGAATTATTCTTCTCATTTGCGTCTGTAATGGCATCTGCTATTGATGAAAGAAGTCCTTATAATGCAAATCATACACGAAATGTATCTTATTATATTGAACAGTTTGTAGATTTTATAAATAGTGAAAATAAACAAGGAGTAATATCTGAATGTTTTTCTGAAAATGAAAAAGACCAGATTATTCTAGCTTCAAAGCTTCATGACATTGGAAAAATTGTTATTCCATTAAGTGTTATGGATAAGGCTGATAGATTAGGCCATAAATTATCTAAAATACATAATCGCTTTGAAATTATATCTAGTTATCTAAAAATTGATCTGCTTGAAAATAAAATCAATAAGTCAGTTTATGATGAGAAAATTGAATATTTGCATACCAGCTTAAAATTAATAGAAAAGCTTAATAAGAGTGGTTTTCTTTCATTGGAGGAAGAAATTTTAATTAATGAACTTTCAAAAAAGTACTATGAAAAATCAGATTCTTCTCAAATTTATTATATTACAAAAGAAGAAAGTGAATGTCTTTTAATAAAGAAGGGAACTTTAACTGAAAATGAACGTAGTATTATGGAAAGTCATGCTGCTATAACTTCAAAACTTCTTTCAAATTTTAAATTTAATAAGCAATATGAAAATGTTTCTAAGTGGGCAGGAAGTCATCATGAACTTTTAGATGGTTCTGGTTATCCAGATGGGTTAACAGCAAAAGATATCCCTAATCAAGTCAGAATGATAACAATAGTTGATATTTATGATGCCTTAACCTGTAAAGATCGTCCATACAAAAAACCTATGCCAGAAGATAAAGCATTCGCTATATTATATTCTATGGCTGATGAAGGAAAGCTTGATAAATATTATGTTAATTTATTTGAGAAATGTATAAAAGCTAATAGTAAGGGAGTGTCGCATTAGCAGTTAAAAACTGCTGGCGACAGACTCTGTTTAACTGTAAGCGTCAAACATTCCATAGTTTTACAATTCTTCAATTTTGCACTGATGATCTTTCATTTTAGAATTATAACAGATTGCAACTAATAAAACTCTTGAATTTTTATTTTCGTTTATAAACTTTTTTAAATATTCTTTTTCTCTAATCTGATTTATTGCATTATCAGCAGTATCATCAGCTTTCAATTCTATAATCATCTCTTGCTGCAAGATATGCCAAAGTAATCACACATGAAAGACTATTTTCATCATTATATTTAAGAATAGGTATTTCACTGTTATGAATATCATGAAGTTTCTCTACTACTTTATCCGCTTTTTAAAGATCAATTATGCTCATCTCTATAACAACTTATATAAATCTTCATTTTTTGTTAAAACACTGCTGAATGTATTTAATAAATCTTCTTTTAAATTATTTTTTATGTTAGAAATATAATCTTCATAGCATTTCATATTTTCAGGTATTTCACTAAAAGATATATTTATAACGTTATATTTGTTTAAACCATCCATATAACTGTCACTTTTACTTATATTAAGATTATCAAAAATATCTTTTGAATTATATTTCTTTGTATAATAAGCTCCTAACATATTTATTATGGAAGACTTACCAAAACGTCTTTGTTTTGTTATGCATACGTATTTATCAGAAGTTTCTATAACCTTGTTTATTTTTTCAATTATGCTGGATTTATCTATAAAATATTCAGACCTAATTAACTGTTTATAATTTTCAAGTGCTGTGTCAGTATTTAAATATAGATTCATTTTTCCACCTGCTTTTATCATTGTCTAAAAAACAAACTTTATTTTTATTATATCCTACTTAATTAATTTAAATCAATAATTGAAACAGCAACATAAATCAATTTTCTTATTTCATCATTATTTAAAAAGTCACAATCAAGATTAGGAATAACAATAACGTTATTTTCAAATCCCTTATATTTTATCTTCTGGAAAAACAACTCCACCTTTTCTTCTTGCAGTTTCTGCTGCTTCACATACAATAAGACTGTGTTCAAGCATCTCATAACATCTGTCATAATCTTTATTTTGAACCATTTCAATAAATTCAATAAATTCATTTACCATACGATGTTCAAAAGTATTCTCATTAACCTCCTTGCTGCTGCCATCATTATATAACATCTTAAATTTTTTACATACATTGGCTGGAGTATCCATATAAATGCAGGCTTTATCTCCCTGAATACTGTTCATAATAGGTGCTTTGCAGTCTTTTGCTCCAATGCATACACATTTAAACTTTCCATAATCCAATATTAAAATCCCAGATGTATCTATATTTCTTTCTATGTTAGGATAATATTCAACATTTTCTGGTCTGCCAAATAATCCAACAGCATAATGAATATTATATATATTTAAATCCATTAAGGCTCCTCCTGCAAATTGTGGATCAAATGCTGGAAGCACTATTCCTTTCTTAAATCTGTCATATCTGCTTGAATACTGTGAATAGTTACATTGTACTATTTTTATATTTCCAACCTGTGGCAGAAGTTCTTTTATCTTCTTATAATTAGGAAGATACTGATTAGTAATTGCTTCAAATATGAATAACTTTCTTTCTCTTGCAATTTCACTTAAAATTTCTGCCTGTTTATATGTTACAGTCATTGGTTTTTCAATAATAACATTCTTATCTTTCTCTAATGCCTTCTTTGCAAATTCAAAATGAAGATTATTAGGAAGGGCTATATATACTGTATCTATATCACTGTTTA
>CAZLOP010000189.1:0-3457 GCA_964561205.1 uncultured Clostridium sp.
TTGAGTGTTATTCAACATTAATATCTTAGAACTCGCTAGACCCTGTTGTTCTAGGGAATGGTATAACGTCTCTGATATTACTCATACCAGTAATATACATGATTAATCTTTCAAAACCTAATCCAAATCCTGCATGTTTAGTTTCTCCATATTTTCTAAGTTCTAAATACCACCAGTAATCTTTTTCGTTAAGACCTAATTCAGCCATTCTGTTCTTTAATACATCAAGTCTTTCTTCTCTTTGGCTTCCACCAATTATTTCACCGATGCCAGGAACTAGAAGGTCTGCTGCAGCAACAGTTTTATTATCTTCATTTAGTCTCATATAGAAAGCTTTTATGTCCTTTGGATAATCTGTTACAAATAAAGGTTTCTTAAAATGCTGTTCAGTAAGATATCTTTCGTGTTCTGTCTGTAAATCAATACCCCATGATACAGGATAATCAAATTTATGACCACAGCTTTGAAGAATATCAACTGCTTCAGTATAAGTTACTCTAGCAAAATCTGAAGTAGCAACGTGATTTAATCTTTCTAATAATCCTTTATCAACAAATTGATTAAAGAATTGTAATTCTTCTGGACATTCATCCATAACATATTTAATAACATATTTTAACATTGCTTCTGCAAGTTCCATATCATCATTAAGGTCTGCAAAAGCTATTTCTGGTTCTACCATCCAGAATTCAGCAGCATGTCTTGTAGTGTTAGAATTTTCTGCTCTGAATGTCGGTCCAAATGTATAAATGTTTCTAAATGCTAGTGCAAAACATTCACCATTTAATTGACCAGAAACAGTAAGATTAGTTTCTTTCCCAAAGAAATCTTTACTATAATCTATTTTTCCATCTTCTGTTAATGGTGGGTTTTTAGGATCTAATGTTGTTACTCTGAACATTTCGCCTGCACCTTCACAGTCACTTCCTGTTATTAATGGTGTATTTGTATATACAAAGTTTTGATCCTGGAAGAACTTATGTATAGCATAAGCTGCTACTGAACGTACTCTGAAAGTAGCTGCAAAAGCATTACTTCTAGGTCTTAAATGAGCGATTGTTCTTAAATATTCAAATGTATGTCTTTTCTTTTGTAATGGATAATCTGAATTTGACATACCTTCAATTATTATGCTCTTTGCTTGAATTTCAAATGGTTGTTTAGCATCAGGTGTGGCAACTAATGTTCCTACAACTGTTAATGATGAACTTATAGGTAACTTTGAAATTTCCTTAAAGTTTTCTAATTTGTTTTCAAATACAACCTGAATATTTTTGAAGAAAGAACCATCATTAATTTCAATAAAACCAAAAGCATTTGAAGCTCTTAAGGTTCTTATCCATCCAGAGATTATAACTTCTTTTGATAAGAACTCATCAGTGTTTCTGTAAAGAGTTCTAATTAATGTTGACTTTGCCATTTCCCTATGACCTCCGTTATTTAAATATATATTATTGTATGTACGTAAACATGAATAAAAATTTACATAATGAATGTATTTTAACTTGATATGTAAAAAATTTTACATATTAATTATACTACAGTAAAAAATATGTGCCACAATTTAAAAAAATAAATTGTTAAAAATAGCAATAAGTAGATTTTACAATACTTTTGTATTCAATGCAAATTACTCAATTCCATTTTCAAAACTCTGTATTAATGAAGATGGAAAGTTTAACATAGTCATATCCTTTATTATTTTTTTTACTTCATAGGATACTTCTTTAAATTTTACAGTAAGCCCTGTTTCATTTGTTATTTCCATTAGACAGTAAGTACTGTTTGGTCGGCCGATTTTAGGTTTTCCAACGCTTCCAGCATTTATGTATACTTTATTATTGAGTTGCTTTGTACAAGGTATATGAGTATGCGCGCATACAAGAATATCTTCTGGTAAACAATTTAGTACATCAGCAGTATTATCCTCATCAGCATAAAGGTATTCATTAATTGAAGAAGGACTTCCGTGAACAAACAATATTTTTTTGTTTGATACATTTAAAGTAAGAGATGAAGGAAGTTCTTTGAGATAGGCTGAATTTTCTGCTCTAAGTTCATTTACAGCCCATGGAAGCGAAAATTTATTTATATCAGTTTCTCGTATGTAAGAAAATTCATTATCACAGACTGAATTATCATAATTTCCTTTTATACATAAAATATTTCTTCTTTTTATCATTGCTACAACTTCATTAGGGTGTGGACCGTAGCCAACCAAATCCCCTAAGCAGATTATAGTATCAACTTTTTCATAATCAATATCTTCTAAAACATTTATAAGTGCATAAAGATTTGCGTGTATATCTGAAATAACAGCTATTTTCATAAAAATTCCCCCCGAAATGCAATTATTTTTAGTCATTAAAGTAAATTCTAATATAGGAATATTATTATTATAACACCCATGACTGAATAACATATTAATTTTCTCATAAAAGTTATATAAATTTAAAAAGATTTTATTAAGGGTTGAACAATTTAAGTTAGATAAGATAAAATAACCAGAATATAAGAAATAATAGAATACTTGTTTTTATGATAAAATAATAGAATAATGATGGCTTGGAAAAATAATTATAATCTGAGAGGATGATAGTATATGAAACAAAAGAGAATTGAAAAAGTATTGTTAAAAATGAAAGAAAATAATTTAAACCAGATAATAATAACATCACCTGCATCAATTTATTATCTTACAGGAAAATGGATTTCAGCAGGAGAAAGAATGATTGCATTATATTTAAATATTAATGGACATCATAAATTTATAGTTAATAGATTATTTCCTATATCAGAAGATTTAGGAATGGATATATTATGGTACGGAGATAGTGAGAATCCTATAGAATTACTAGGAAGTGTATTAGATAAACAGAAACCTTTAGGTATTGATAAATTTTGGACTGCACAGTTTCTTATACAATTACTTGATATGAATATTATTTCAAAAGCAGTAAATTCATCTTATATAATAGATAACCTTCGTATGCAGAAGGACGAAGAAGAAAAACAACTTATGAGAGAATCTTCAAGAATAAATGATAAGGTAATGAGCAGATTTTTAAAAGAAATAAAAGAAGGTTATACAGAAAAACAATGTGCAAGATTACTTGCTGATTTATATGAAGAAGAAGGAGCAGAAGGTCTTTCTTTTGAGCCCATTGTTGCTTTTGGGGTGAATGGAGCAGACCCTCATCATGAATGTGACAACACAAAATTAAAAAAAGGAGACAGTATAGTTGTTGATATTGGCGGGCTATATAAACATTATTGCTCAGATATGACCAGAACTGTTTTCTTTAAGCGAGAACCATCTGAGGAACATAAAAAGATTTATGAAACAGTTAAAGAGGCTAATTTAAAAGCTATAGCAAAGGTCAAAGCTGGAGTAAAATTTAGTGAAATTGATGCAGCAGCAAGAGATCATATAACTAAAAATGGGTATGGAGAATAT
>CAZLOP010000190.1:0-3456 GCA_964561205.1 uncultured Clostridium sp.
ACATAATATATTTATTGACAAAGCTGTATATAAATATACTAACATGTTAATAATTAAGTGTATAAAATAAATAGTTGTATAATTATTAACAGAATACAAAAAATACTTATAAACATAATAAAATGGCTAAAATAATAAGCATTTTATTTAAGAACAAGTAAAAAATAAACAAGTTATACACAATCTTATCCACAGCTGTGGATAAGATTGTGTCTTAAAAAGTTATTCACATATAGCATGTTTATAATAACACAAATAAAACCTTAGATTCAATAAGTTATCCACAAAAAAATACATGTGTATAAAAAATTATCAACAATTAATGTTTTCTTGACAGGAATTTAGTCTCTATATATAATAGAAAGGTAAAATTTAAAATAAGAGTCTTATAGTTTTACTATAAATTATTATTAAGGGGGTGCATGTATAAATGTTCATGACATATCAACCTAAAAAAAGACAAAGAAAAAAAGAACATGGTTTTAGAAAAAGAATGAGTTCTAAATCAGGTAGAAATATCCTTAGAAACAGAAGAAAAAGAGGAAGAAAAAAATTAACAGCTTAAGGGCCGCAGATAAGTGGCCTTTTTCTGCAAATGCAGAAAAAAGGAGTTTGTGAATATCTATGATTTATAGATTAAAAAAGAATTATGAATTTTCAATGATTTATAGAAGAGGCAGATCTTTTGCTAATGATATATTAGTTTTATATATATTAAAGAATAAAAAAAATAAAAAAACTGAAAATGAGCAATATAACAAAATTGGTGTTTCTGTAAGCAAAAAAGTAGGAAACAGTGTTGTTAGAAGTAGATGTAAAAGGCTCATAAGTGAAAGTTTTAGATTAAATTATGATTATATAACAAAAGGATATGATTTTATTTTTATTGCTAGAAAGCCATTAAAGGATAAGAAATATTCAGAAGTGGAAAAAGCAATGATAAATTTATTTAAGAAAGCTGGCTTATATAATAATGAAGAAAATATTGATAAGTCTAATAATATTCTATAGAAGATTCATTTCACCTACGAAATCATCATGTTGCAGATTTACACCAACATGTTCTAAATATGCATTAGATGCTATAAATAAATATGGTTGTATAAAAGGTAGCTTTATGGCAGTATGGCGTATTTTGAGATGTAATCCTTTTTCTAAGGGTGGATATGATCCAGTGAAATAAAAGGAGGTATAATTGTTTAATGTTTCAAAAGATAGTTGATGCTTTAGCATATGTATTTAATGAACTTTATGAAATTGTTCATACTCAGCTGGGTATTACAGATAAAGGTACTTCGTATGTTTTAGCAATATTTATTTTTACATTAATAGTAAGGCTTTTAATATTACCATTAAATATTAAGTCTGCAAAATCAACTCAAGGAATGCAAAAAATACAACCAGAAGTTAAAAAACTTCAAGAAAAATATAAAAATGATCCACAAAAAATGAATGAAGAAGTAATGAAACTCTATAAAGAAAATAATGTGAGTTTAGCTGGTGGTTGTTTACCATCATTAATACCATTGCCAATATTAATGGCTTTATATTGGGTGTTTATGGGTATTAAGGGACTTGATAATGTGCCATTTTTGTGGCTAAAGAACTTAGGTGGTCCAGATCAATATTACATATTACCAGTACTTGCTGCATTATCAACTTATTTACCTTCATACTTAATGTCTAAAGCATCTCCTTCTCCAGCAGAAGGCGGAATGAATATGGGATCAATGAATTTAATGATGGCTGGTATGATGGGATTTATGTCATTAAAATTTAAATCTATCTTAGTTTTATACTGGATTATGGGAAATTGTATTCAAACAATACAAACTTATTTCTTAAATTACAGACCTGCTATGAAGCAGAAAAAAGAAAGCATAGCTGCGGAAGCTAACAAGAATAATAATTCTTTTTCAATGAATGTGGAAGGTCCTAAAAATTTAGCTAGCACTAAAAAGAAAAAGAAAAAATAATTATTTGCTATTGGTATTAGAGGTGGTGAACATAAATGAATTCAATTGAGATGGAAGGGAAAAATATTGAAGAGGCTTTAAGTAAAGCTCTAAAAGAATTAAATACTGATATGAATCATGTTGAGTATGAAGTTTTAGATAATGGTTCAAAGGGATTGTTTAATGTTATTGGAGTAAAACCTGCTAAAGTAAGAGTTACAAAAATTAATAGCAGCATTGAAGATGCTAAGGTGTTTTTAGAAAATTTATTAAAACAAATGCAAATTGATGCTGATATTAATATTAAAGAAGAAAATGACATTTTAAATATTAATTTATCAGGTAAGAAAATGGGACTGCTTATAGGATACAGGGGGGAAACTCTTGACTCAATTCAATACTTGACTTCTTTAATCGTTAATAAAAATCATGAGAATCCACATAAGAAAGTAATACTTGATACTGAAAATTATAGAAGCAAAAGAGAAGAAACTCTAAAAGGGTTAGCATTAAAATCTGCAAATAGAGTTAAAAGGACTAAAAAAGCATTAAAGCTGGAGCCTATGAATCCTTATGAAAGAAGAATCATTCATTCAGCTCTACAAAATGATAAATATGTTATTACACATAGTGAAGGTGAAGAACCATTTAGAAAAGTAGTTATAAGCTTAAAATAGAAAATGTAAATATCTAAAAAGAAAGCCCAATAAGGCTTTCTTTTTTAGATATTAACTATTTTTGACTAAATAAAAATAGTTATGTAAAATTTATATTAGTAAAAATGGGTGGGAATTATATAAATAATCTTCATAAGGAGGACAATATAATGAAGGAATTTGATACAATTTGTGCAATTGCAACACCTATTGGAGAAGGTGGAATATCAATAATAAGAATATCAGGAAAAGATGCTCTTATAAATGCCAGTAAAATATTTAAGCCTAAAAGAGATCAGGATATTACTAAAATGCAGACATATACCATGAAGTATGGAACTATAGTATCTTTAAATAATAAGGAAATTATTGATGATGTAATATTAAGTTATATGAGAGGACCATATAGTTATACAGGAGAAAATGTTGTTGAAATAAACTGTCACGGTGGTGTAGTGGCTACTAATAGAGTGCTAAATGAAATTGTAAAAACAGGTATAAGATTAGCAGAACCAGGTGAATTTACTAAAAGAGCTTTTTTGAATGGGAAAATAGATTTAAGTCAGGCAGAAGCTGTGATAGACATAATAAGATCAAAAACCGAACTATCAATGAAATCAGCAATTATGCAGAGTAAAGGTGTACTATCTAAGGAAATTAATAAGTTAAGAAAATACCTATTAAATGTTTTAGCACTAATTGAATATGCAGTTGATTTTACAGAAGATGATGAAGATATTATAGATGATAATTTAACAATGAGAATTAGAGAAGGAATAGATAAGACATTAAAGAGAATAGATGAATTATTAAAAAATGCTGATGAAGGAAAAATTATTAGAGAT
>CAZLOP010000191.1:0-3456 GCA_964561205.1 uncultured Clostridium sp.
AGTTGAATCAATTATTAAAGGTATTGCTACTGGAGCCAAGATGGATAGTGATGGAGTTAAGGTTACAATTAAAGTGCTTGATGATAACCTTGAAGAAACATCAGAAGTAAAAACTATACCTTATACAGATCTTTATAAATTTGGTGATTTAACTGATGAAGAAATGGATGTTACAGAAGAAGATATAAATAAGCTTTTAAAAGCAGACAGTACTGAAACTGAAGATTCTGATGAAAGTTCTGAAGAATAGTTAAGAGGAGCTTGGATATTATGAATTACAGAGTAATTAATGGACAGGTTCATTCAGTTAGAAGTATAAATCAGGCAGACACCCTTGAAAGTAAAATTAATCAGTTAAAATTCCAAATGCTTTAGTGATGTTTTAAAAGAAGCTAAAGGGGAAGACAGCAGAAAATTCAAAATTTCAAAGCATGCAAGTGAAAGACTGAAAACATCCAATTTTAATGATGAAGATATGAAAAATATTGAAAAAGGTTTTGAAATTGCAGAAGATAAGAATTCTAAGAATACTGTAATGTTTTACAAGGATGTGGCACTTATAGCTAGTGTTGAAAACAGGACGTTGATAACAGCAGTTGATAAAAACAGAACAAGTGAGAATATATTTACAAATATTGATAGTGTAGTACTTTTATAAAAACAGGACATGACAATTGACAATTGACAATTGACAATTGACAATTGAGGAAGAAATTACTGGTAATTTCAAAAAATATTTACTATATTAATTTTTCAGTCCTTGATTGTACGTTGTATATTGTACATTGTATATTGGAAAGAGGTTAGTTTGTGGATCGACAGAAGCAGACATATAAAAGTACTATAAATAAGGAGGAATAAGTTATGTTAAGATCAATGTATTCCGGAATCAGCGGAATGAAAGTAAACCAGACAAAACTTGATGTTATTGGTAATAATATTGCAAATGTAAGTACTACAGGCTTTAAATCTTCAAGAGCAGAATTTAAAGATATGTTATATCAAAATGCTGGATATGCATCAGATCCATCAACTAATAAAGGTGGTACAAACTCTAAGCAGGTAGGTCTTGGAGCACAGCTTTCAAGTATTAATAAAATGATGGGACAGGGTAATGCCCAGTCAACAGGAAGAAGCCTTGATGTTTGTGTTGATGGTGAAGGTTATTTAATGGTTTGTGCAGGACCAGTAACTGGAACTACTGCTGTTGATGATCAAGGAGCATTAGGTGCTAGTACAATGACTGATACATTATATACAAGAGATGGTAATTTAACTTTAGATGAAAATGGATGGCTTTTAACAGCAGATGGTTATAGAGTAATGGGATATCAGATAAAAGACGCAACAATTTCAGAAACTGATGGTGAAGCAGTTGTAGAAGTTAGTAATATTGAAACACAAGCTGATAATCCAGAAGCTGATCCTGCTACTACATTAAGACCATTAGCTATTCCAGATGCTATAACTACAGGAACAGATACAACTGATAAAGTAAGAGCTTTTGCTATAGGAAAAGATGGATTAATAACAGTAACATTAGCTTCTGGAAGTAAGGCTGTAATTGGACAGATTGCACAGGCATCATTTAAGAATCCTGAAGCACTTCAAGGTGTAGGTGGAAACTTATTACGTGATGGAGCTAATACAGGGGATGCACTAATAAGGTCAGCTGCAGGTGTAGATGAAGATAATGATAATTCAGGCGGCTTTGGTGATTTTATTCAAGGTGCACTAGAAATGTCAAATGTTGATTTAACAGAACAATTTACAGATATGATAGTAGCAACAAGAGCATTCCAGGCATCATCAAAAATGATTAGTAATGGTGATGAAGTATTACAAACAATTACTGGATTGGTTAGATAATAAATATTATTAAAAGCAATTAACAATGAATATTTAATTATTCATTGTTAATTGTACATAATGACAGGGGGATAAATTTATGATTGAGGTTACAGGATTAAATCAGCAAAAATTTATTTTAAATGCAGATCATATTGAAAAAGTTGAAGCTGTACCAGAAACAATGATTACTCTTGTAAATGGAAAAAAATATATAGTGCTGGAAAGTATAGAAGATATAAAAAATGAAGTTATTATATATAAAAATAAAATCTTCACATACAAAATATAGGGGGCATTAGAAATGAAAAAAACCGATATTTTAACTGCTATTGGGCTGGTTCTTGGAATAGGACTGGTTGTATTTGGTATGCTCAATGGGGGAAGTAGTCCAAAATTATTCTGGGATATTTCATCAGTAGCTATCACATTAGGTGGTTCATTAGGAGCAACAATGATAGCAACTCCATTAAGTGATTTTAAGAAGTTTGGAAAGCTTATAGGGGAAGCTTTTAAAGAAAAAGCATCTTCAAAAGCTGAAACCATTGCTCAGTTTAGCGAATTATCTAAAAAGGCAAGAAGAGAAGGATTATTATCATTGGAAGATGCTATTAATAATCTGGATGATGAGTTCTTAAAAAAAGGACTTCAAATGGTGGTAGATGGTATAGAACCAGAATCAATTAAAGAAATACTTGAACTTGAAATCAGTGAAATGTCAGGAAGACATCAGGCTGGATCTTCAATTTTTACTACATGGTCAGCTTTTGCACCAGGTTTTGGTATGCTTGGTACTCTTATTGGACTTATTCAGATGCTTGCAAATTTAACTGATTCATCAACAATTGCATCTGGTATGGGTAAAGCACTTATTACAACATTCTATGGTTCATTAATAGCAAATTTATTGGCATCACCAATAGCACAAAATTTGATTATTAAAGATGGACAGGAAGTAACTATGAGAGAAATGATGGTTGAAGGTATACTTGCTATTCAATCAGGAGTAAACCCAAGAATTGTTGAAGATAAGCTTATATCTTATTTATCTCCAGCAGAAAGAAGAGAATATTTAGCTGCAAATGCAAATTCAAGTGAAGGAGCTGCATAAGTATGGCTGTAAAAAAGAAAAAAGGCGGCGGAATGACAGGTAAAGAATGGCTGGATACATATTCAGACTGTGTTACTTTACTTATGACATTTTTCGTATTATTATATTCTATGTCAACAGTTGATGTTGAGAAAGTAAAAGCAATTTCAGAAGCTTTTTCAATTATGACAGGACAGCAGGCAGATTCTATTCTTGAATATAAGGAATATGATGGAAATGAACCTGTAGTAGGCGGCGAGACTAGATATGAAGATTTAGGACAAAATACTTCTCAGGAAGAAGTACAAAGCCAAAATAAGATGTATGATCAGGTTAAGGAATATTTACAAAAAAATCAGATGAATTCAAATGTAGCAGAAGTTAAATCTGATGAAAGAGGAATTATAATAGAACTTAGAGACAATGTGCTTTTTGATTCTGGAAAAGCAGAATTGATAACTGGAAGTACAGATATTTTGGACAAGGTAAATGCACTTATTTCAACATTACCTAACAAG
>CAZLOP010000192.1:0-3433 GCA_964561205.1 uncultured Clostridium sp.
ATCATGCCTTCAGCATCTTCACTAACAACTTCTCCACTTATTGGACCATCTACTATTTCAGTTATTTCTTTTATTACTTCATTAAAGTCTCTTCCTTCCTTTGCTACAAGTGATGGATTTGTTGTTACTCCGCAAATCACCCCCATTTCATTTACTTTTCTTATATAATCTACATTTGATGTGTCTAAAATGAACTTCATTTTATAAACATCTCCTTTAATTAGTATTAAATTTATTAACTATTAAAATCTTTAATCTTTGGATAAAGCGAATTATATGCTTTATATACTTTTTCATATGTTTCTTTTAATGAAACATCTGGAATTACTTTATTTCCTCCAGTAACAATTTTTTCACAGGCACTTTCTACAGAATCATATATGCCTACACCTACACCTGCAAGTATCGCTACTCCAAGTGCTCCCCCTTCTGATGCCTTTACTGTTGTCAAATTATATTTGAATATATCACTTAAAATTTGTCTCCAGACTTTGCTTTCAGCTCCACCTCCACTGATTCTTATATCTTCTATCTTAATATTCATTTCTTCTATAATGTCTAAGCAGTTCTTCAAACTGAAGCAGACACCTTCTAAAATACTTCTTACAAAATCATTGTGGTTATTCACTAATGAAACTCCAAAGAAACCACCTTTTACATTAGAGTCAAGATGTGGAGTTCTTTCACCCATCAAATAAGGTAAGTACACAACTCCATTAGCACCCGGTTTAGACTTATTTGCTTTATCAGATAATTTTTCATATATATTGCTATTTTCTTTTCTACTTTCTTCAACTTCCTTTTGACAGAAAGTATCTTTAAACCAGCTAAGTGATAATCCAGCTCCTTGAGTAACTCCCATGACATGCCACTTTCCTGGTACTGCATGACATAAAGTATGAACTCTTCCAAGCTTATCAAATTTAGGTGTATCTGTAGCTGCAAATACTACTCCTGAAGTTCCCATAACTGTGGAAATTATTCCTTCACTTACTATTCCATTTCCTACAGCTCCTGCTGCCTGGTCTCCTGCTCCACCAACTACTGGTGTGTCAACTGCAAGATGTGTAATATTTGATGCTTCTTCAGTAACTTTTCCACTTACAACTACTGATTCATATACATCTGCAAGAATTGATTTATCAATTCCTAAATCATTAAGAAGCTCATCACTCCAGTCTCTAGTATTAATGTCAAGCATCTGCATTCCACTTGCATCTGATACTTCAGTTGCAAATACACCTGTTAACTTAAATCTTACATAATCTTTAGGAAGGAGTACTTTATTAATTTTTTTGTAATTTTCAGGTTCATTATTTCTAACCCATAAAAGTTTAGAAAGCGTAAAACCTGTTAAAGCAGGATTACCAGTAATTGAAATCAATCTTTCTTTTCCTATTGTCCTAGTAATTTCTTCACATTCTTTTTCTGTCCTCTGGTCACACCAAATTATTGATTTTCTTATTACTTTATTATCTTTATCAAGTAAAACCAATCCATGCATTTGACCACTTAAACCAATTCCTTTTATATCTTTAGGCTCTACCTTGCTCTTATCTATTACATCTTTTATTCCACAAGCACAAGCATTCCACCAGTCTTCTGGATTTTGCTCTGCCCATCCAACCTGTGGCTGAAACAAATCATATCCATATGTTGCTTTAGCTATAGTATTTCCATCTTCATCAAATAATGCTGTTTTAGTTCCTGATGTTCCTATATCTAATCCTAATAAATATCTCATATCTTTCCTCCTTATATAAAATCGTTTACTTTAATCAAATAAATTTATATTATAGAAAATTTATATATTGTTGTCTGTTTATATTCTTTATTTGCTTTAATTACCGGAGATTCAAATCTGCTATCATTAACTGCATTTGGTACAAATTGTGTTTCAAGACATATTCCACTTCTTTTTTCATATGTAACCTTATCTTTGCCTATATCTGATCCATCAAGAAAGTTTCCGCTATAGACTTGTACTCCAACATTAGTTGTATACATATCCATTGCTCTTCCACTAACTTCATCTACTAATTCTGCACTTAAAATGCTTATATCTCCTTTTGAATCTAAAAGCCAGTTATGATCATACCCATTTCCAAATTTAATTTGTTCATAATCAGCATCTATATCTTCACCTATTCTTTTTAGTTTTCTAAAATCCATAGGCGTATTAGATACTTCTTTAATTTCTCCAGTCGGAACAGATTCATTATCATTTGGTGTGAAATCAGAAGCGTTCACCATCAATTTATGATTTAAAATATTTCCTGAAGCATGTCCTGATAAATTAAAATAAGAATGATTAGTAAGGTTACAAACTGTATCCTTATCAGAAATAGCACTATAATTAATTATCAGCTCATTGTTGTCTGTAAGTGAATATTCAACTGTTACATGCAAGTTCCCTGGATATCCTTCTTCCATATCTTTGCTAATATACGTAAGTCTTATAGTATTATTTTTATTGTTTAAAATTTCTCCTTTCCAAACAACAGTATGAAAACCTGCATCACCTCCATGTAAATGATTTCTTCCATCATTAGCTTGAACAACATACTCCTTCTCATTAATAATAAATTTGCTGTTTCTAATTCTATTTCCACATCTTCCAATTAAAGCCCCAAAAAATTTATCTCCTTTTTGATAATCACTTAAACTATCATACCCAAGTACAATATCATCAAATTCTCCATTTTTATCCGGAATCCAAATTGAAGTTATTATGCCTCCATATGTTATAACCTTCATTTTTAAATTATTTTTATTAATTATTGTATAGGATTTAATAATCTTACTATCTATTACTCCATAATTACTTTCCAATACAGGCATATATCAATCCTCCTTTTCTTAATATTCTTTCTAACTTAATAATATCCAATTTTGTATAACGTTCTCAAGAAATTAGTTATGTAATTATAGACAACATT
Organism: uncultured Clostridium sp.; assembly: GCA_964561205.1. Lineage (GTDB taxonomy): Bacteria > Bacillota > Clostridia > Clostridiales > Clostridiaceae > Clostridium. The sequence goes on from CAZLOP010000192.1 coordinate 2,940, forward strand.
TGTCTTTTGTTGAATTTGGATTGTCAACACTTTTTAATATATTTTTTATTCGGTCATATTTGCAAGTCTATACTCAATTAGTGTCATATAATGTAAAGCACTATAACAACTAATCATTATCCTAAACGAGTATTAGCAGATAAAATTTATAGAAACAGAAATAATATAAATTATTACAAAAGCAATGGAATAAGGAAAATTTGGTGAAAGTAAAAGATAAATATGGTTTAAATCGTATTTTGACAAAACTTAAAGAAACTTCAGAATGTGTTATTAATATTGTATTTATAGTTTCAAATCTTAATAAAAGGTTAAGATCTCTTATTAAAAAGCTATACTAAATTTTATTTTAAAATTTATATTCAATGAAAATTGTAATTATAAAAAATATAGGGTTTGCCGAGCAAACCCTATATTTTTTATAACCAATCCAAATTATTTTTATACAAGAAAATGAGGGATTCCAAATTGAAATTCCCTCACTTTCTTGTCCT
>CAZLOP010000193.1:0-3405 GCA_964561205.1 uncultured Clostridium sp.
AGGCATTTCTCCAATACCCATTGAATCTATAACTATTGTAAATATTCTCTTATATTTTTTCATAATATCATTCCTTTCAAAAAATAATTATAGTAGAAAATAAGCTGCATCATAAATTGATAACAGCATTCTTACTTCTATATATTATTCTTTCAATTATGCTAAGTTTTATGTTTAAATAAATAGTAGCACCTAAAAGTACACTAGTCAATTGAATTTTTCTTCATTATAAAAAGCAGTATATGAGGTTTAACCACTATACTGCTTTTATAATATCTAGGATCTAAGTGATAATAACTTTTCTTTTAACTGATCTTCAATATTTTTAAGTTCTATTTCAGCCTGTTTACGTTTTTCTCTACCTTCAGCCTGTATCTTTAATACTTCGTCAAAAGTTGTAATAAGCTGTTCATTAGTGTGTTTTAATGTTTCTATATCAACTATGCCTCTTTCTGAAGCCTTAGCTGTTTCAATAGTTGACATTTTTAATGTTTCAGCATTTTTCTTTAATAACTTGTTTGTAAGATCTGTAACTTCATTTTGAACTTTTGCTGCATTTGCTGAATGTGCAACTCCAAGAGCTAAAACTATCTGACTTTTCCAAAGGGGTATTGTATTAACTATTGTAGACTGTATCTTTTCAGACATTAATGAATCATTATTTTGTATAAGTCTTATTTGTGGTGCCATTTGAAGTGAAATTGTTCTTGTAAGTTCCAAGTCATGAATCTTCTTTTCAAATCTGTTGCACATTGCTACAAAGTCATTAGTTAACTGTGCATCTTCTGGAAGTCCACTTGCATTTGCCCTTTCAATATATTTAGGAAGTTCTTCTTTTTCAAGCTTTTGAAGCTTCTTTTTTCCTGCAAGTATGTACATTGATAATTCTTTAAAATATGCTTTATTAACCTCATACATTTTATCAAGCATTGCAATATCCTTCATAAGCTGTATCTGATGATTTTCAAGATTTGTGCATATTTTATTTATATTAGTATCAACTTTATTATATTTTGTTTTCATATCAGCAATTTTTTGTGCCGGCTTTTTAAATAATCCTAAGAAGCCTTTTTTATCATCTTCACTGTCAAAATTTCTAAGTTCAATAACTACACTTGAAAGCATATCTCCTATTTCGCCCAAATCTTTTGTTTTAACATTGTTTAATGCACTTTCAGAGAAATCTGCAATCTTTTTTTGTGCTCCAACACCATATTGAAGAATAGAATTTGAATTTGTTATATCAATTTTTTCTACAAAATCATCAACCATCTTCTTTTCTTCATCACTAAGAAAACTATCATCTAATACTTCCTGCTCTTTAACACTTGCCTCTTGTTTTACTGCTGGCATAGCTTCTTCCTCAATAATTGGATCAAATGTTAAACTTGGAGTTATTATTTTTTCATCATCAAAATTCATTAAAATTCCCCTCTTTCCTATTTCTTAAATTACTTATGAAAATCATCTTCTGTTAATCCTTCTTGATTAAATAAAGTATGCAAAACTGAAATATCTGTAGAAATATCCATTGCAACATCTTCAAATAAATCATCAAATAACTTTTCAAATGCTGAATTTATCATATCTAAGGTACCTTCTATTTCATTTTTTGCCTTTATAATATTTTCTCCTTGTACAGGCTGAGTATCTAATTCTTTATATGATTCAACAAGTTTTAATGTTATTGGCAGATAGTGATTTAAAAATTTTCTTACGTCTGCAATTTTATTAGGATGCTTTTCTATACATTTAAATATCTGACTAACTATATTTTCTAATTTATAGAGTTTATTTGATATTTCTTCACCTGGTATTGCATCATTTGCTTCTTTTATCTGCTTTATATATTCTTTGCCTTCATTAATAATCTTTCTTATTTCTTTGTTTTGAGGATTTTTAGCATCTTCTTCTGCTTCTCTCTTCTTTCTCTCCTCTTCTTCAATTTCTCTTTGTTTTAATGATTCCTGAGATTTTATATATTCCTCATAAACTTCATCACTTATCATAAGATAGCTTCTATCTTCATTAATATGTCCTTGTAAAAACATTTTATCTCTTATCATTTTGCTTATATCTTTAACTATAAACTTTTCTTTTTGATTAGTTTTTTCTGCAATTTCCTTTATGGTGCAATATGTATTTCCATTAAGGCATTTAACATATTGTTTAAATCGTTTTATTCTGCTTCTTAAAAAATTTCCTCTTGCTGTAACAATTAAACTCCCTGCAAAAAGCCCACCAACTATATATAATGGTATGCCTAAGCCACAAAAACCAGCTACAAATAATGATGCAATACCAAGACCAAAACCAAATATTGAACCAAAAACTGTATATAATATACCTTTAACTCTTCCTACAGGTTTTTTGCTGATATACTGCACTTCAGGCACATTTTTCTTTTCTGACTTTAGTTCCTGTTTCCACTGTTTTTTTTCTTTTCTTTTTTCTTCTTTATACTTATTATGGTTATGTTTTGAGACATCCTTATAAATATCCTCAAATATTTTTTTACCCTTTTTAAAGCTGTCTTTTGCATCATAATATGCATTTTCAGCCCTTCCAATAAAATCATAATTAAAACCAGCACTATGCATAGAATCACGCGCTCTATTTAATGCATCATTTATTTCATTATCTAAATCTATATAATTAAAATCTTTTTTATCCATAATAACTCAGCACATAAAAATATGAGCTTTGCTTCCTCCTTTAATAAATTAATAACTATAAATATTATACTACTAATTAGTCATTTACGTTATAATTTCATCTAATGTTATTTTTAATTATTGCCAATATTATTTTTTATTTTATATAAATTATTCTTTATGGTCAACTTTATAAAAGGAATTTTCCGTTAATTATTACATTGACAGTATTTCTATTTAATTTAATTTGTCTTCTTTAATCCACTCTTCCCATGTAGCAGGCTCATATCCTGCTGTAGCTTTCTTTCCATTTCTAACAACAGGTGTCTTTATTACGCTTTGATTTTTTAAAAGTAATTCTGCTTTTACTTCAGAACTTCTTATATTATCAAAATTCAATTTTTTATAGTTTCCACACTTTTCATTGATTAAATTTTTTATTCCTACTGATTTTAAAACATTTTCAAATTCACCTTTACTCATCTCTTTTTCTTTTAAATCTATAAATTGAAATTTTATGTTTCTTTCTTTAAAAAATCTTTCAGCTTTTTTTGTATCAAAACATTTCTTAATTCCGAAAATTTGTATATTCATTTTTCCTCCAAAGTATTTTTAATTTTACATTTTCTATTATATCACATATCTATAAAGGACGTATAACTTAATATAGTGGTAACTCAACGATAAAAGGAACAGGCAGATTAAATGTTTCTAAATCAAAAATCTTAATGCTATTTCAAAATTTCACTGC
>CAZLOP010000194.1:0-3400 GCA_964561205.1 uncultured Clostridium sp.
ATTTTCCAAGAGCAACATTTACACCTGAAGAAGTCTGTGATTTAACAATTAACTTTTATAAACGTAATTATATTGAAGGGCTTTTTTTAAGTTCTGCAATTATAAAGAACCCCAACTACACTATGGAACTTCTTTTAAAAACTGTAAAAAGACTTCGTACAGTAGAAAATTTTAATGGTTATATTCATTTAAAAGCAATTCCTGGCGCAGATTCTAAACTTATTGAGCTTGCAGGTACATATGCAGACAGAATGAGCGTTAATATTGAACTTCCTTCATCTAATAGTTTAAAACTTCTTGCACCACAAAAAACAAAAGAAAAAATCTTGACTCCCATGAATACAATTAAAAACAATATTATTCAATATAAAGAAATGAAAAAAAGTATAAAATCAACACCTTTATTTGTGCCTGGCGGGCAGAGCACTCAGCTTATTGTTGGAGCTACATCTGAAAGTGATTCAAAAATAATAAAATTATCAGAATCTCTTTATAACAGGTTTAGTTTAAAACGAGTTTATTATTCTGCTTATGTTCCAGCAATAAAAAATAATAAATTTCTTCCACAGATTACTCACCCACCTCTGCTTAGAGAACACAGACTTTATCAGGCAGACTGGCTTTTGCGCTTTTATGGTTTTAAGGCTGATGAATTATTAAAAGAAAATGAGAATTTCGATCTTGATTTTGACCCAAAGACAGGATGGGCTTTATCTAATTTAAATAATTTTCCTGTTGAAATAAATAAAGCTCCTTACGAAAATCTTTTAAGAGTTCCTGGAATAGGCGTTAAATCTGCTTTAAAAATTATAAAAGTGAGACGCGTTCATAAACTTACTTTTGATGATTTAAAAAAACTTCGTATAGTATTAAAACGTGCAAAGTACTTCATAACCTGTAACGGAAAATATTATTCACCTGTTGCCTTTGATGACAGAATTATTAAACACAGTATATTAAATGATGATGCACCTTCAAAAAAAACACCACTAAAAAATCAAATATCATTCTTTGATGAAGCAGACTATGAGGAATCTCAATCATCTTCATTGCTAGTTCCCAAAAAGCATACAATTCTTCCGCTAGCAGAAAAAGCTTCATCTATTTATGGTCAGTTTTAACACATAAATACAGGTTAACTTTATGTGTATATTGACATATGATGGTTCTTTTGAAGGTCTACTTACATGTGTTTATGATGGTTTCTATTTAAAACGTAAAATTAATAATATTTTTAGTGAAGCTGATAATTATATGCCTTCACTTTTCGATGAAGTTATTAATGTTGTAACTGATATCAATAAATTTGAAAAAGTACGTAATGCTGTTATTAATAAAATAGACAGACTTTCACTAAAAAAGGTTTATACAACATATTTAAGCAATGCTAATAATAAAGAATTATTAATATATAACTATTTAAAAAAAGCTTTCAAAATAGGTCATGATATTCACTTATTTTTAAATATAGATGAGGTTAGACTTATTGATGAGATAAGCAAAAGAGTTTCTTATGAAGTTCATCTTTTACGTGGTTTTATAAGATTTAATTATATACAGAATAAATTTTTATATGCTGCTATATCTCCAGATAATGATATTCTTGAATTTTTAGCTGAGTCTTTTAAAAAAAGATATTCCAATGAGTTCTGGATAATTAATGACACTACAAGAAAAAAAGCTATTATATATAATAAAGAATCTTATGAAATTATTCCATTTTGTGAAGAAGATACAGCTAAATTATATAACTATAAAGATGAATATTCACAATTATGGATAGAATATTTTAAGGCTACTCATATTTCTGAACGAAAAAATTTAAAGCTTCAACGAAGAATGATGCCTAAAAGATATTGGAAAAATATTTTTGAAACTCATTATTAAATGGGGCTGTTGTACTAAATAATTAGTATACGTTTCTTTTTCTTTTTGATAAATCAGAATTTAGCTAAGAGCTAAAAACTAAGAACTAAGAGCGGCGGTAGATTTTGCACAGCAAAATCAATGCAATAATATAATAAAAAAACTGAAGGTTTTTTCACCGAAACTCTTAGCTTTTAGTTCTTAGTTCTTAGTTCAAATTATGATTTATATAAATATTAAAGAATAATTTTATTGCAACATCTCATAGCTACCTTTCTAATAACTTGTGGCATGAAAAAATCTAATAAGTTTATAATTAAATTTATCAGTTGAATAGTCAAATATACTTCCATTACTTAAAAAAGTTATATTTTCCATCATAATACAAGGATCTCCTGTTTTTAATTTTAATAAATCTGCATCATCACTATTTAATAATTCACAATACATTTCACTATTAGCAAATTTATTATTTAATTTCAAATCATCCTTTATATATTTAAATATAGATCCTTTGCATATTTCTTCATTAAGATAAAATACTATTTCTTTATTAAAAAATGATTCTTCTATGTCAAAAGGAATGTTTTTATATTCTCTTAATCTTTTTACATGATATATTTCTGTTCCAATATCACATTTTAATTTTTTACTTAAAAACTCATCTGCATTAATAATATTAAACTCTAATACCTTAACAGTAGTTTCCTTATGCTGAATATTAGGGAATAATCCATTCATATTTTCAACATCAAAAAACTTATTATCACATACATTACGTAAAAATATCCCGCTTCCCTGAACCTTGTATACAAAACCATTGTTAACAAGCTTATCAATAGCCTTTCTCACTGTATTCTTACTTACATTATATATATTTACCAGCTCTTCTTCTGTAGGAAGTTTCCCTATACTGCTAAACTCATTATTTATTATTTTTTTTTTCAAATTAGAATAAACAATATCATATTTGGATACCATTCTTTGCCTCCTTCATTGCCTCTCCATGTGTTTTACATACAGTACGTCTATATCCTTCAAATGCATTATCATTAACCATTGGAACAAGATTTATTACTAATGCTTCCTGTCCTGGTATCTCTTTTATAGCTTTTTCCATTAGTTTCATTCCTTGTAAATCATCAATTTTTGATTCAAATATCATTCTTATTCCAACTATTTTATTCAACTTAAAAATATGTTTTCCTTCTATTTTTATACTTTCAATCTTTTTTTGTATATCCTCTCTGCGCCATACACAATTAACTATTATCATAATAAATACCTCCTTTTCAAATTCATTGGTATGAATTTATTATATTCCTTTTAAAAAAATTTGTAAATAAGTTCTTAAAATATATTTTTAAGAATTAGAAAAGGTATCTCAAATTGATGAGATACCTTTTTATTGTGTCATATCAAAAAAGCTTACTTGATCACTTTCACTTAATCCATTTAAGCAACCGAATTTTTTAAGTAAATCTGCTGTTGAATTACCAATTTTGGCGCGCTTCTTTAAATTTTCAATTGAACT
>CAZLOP010000195.1:0-3391 GCA_964561205.1 uncultured Clostridium sp.
GTATATTTTTAGTCTGGTTTATTTATATGTGTGTAACAGTATTATGGGCACTAAACAGAAGCATGTCTATAAAATACATAGCAATTTATCTTATGATGTTTGCTTTTATTGTGGATATGATGATTTATAATATAAATAAAGAAAGATTCAGTATAACAGTTAAACTTATATTAGGAGTGATAAGTGTAACATTAATAGTTGGTTTTGTTGAATTGATAACTGGTCATCAGCTTCCAGTAAAGCATTATGCAGATAATTTTGATAATCTGTCAGAAATTCACAGGCATATGATAAATGCAAGGCCTATTGCTTTTTCATTTAATACAAATAATCTTGCAGCTACCCTTGCAATAATTACACCAATATGTTTTTATGCTATATATAAGTTTGAAAATATATTATGGAAAATTATATTTTCAGTATTATCAGTAATTTCTTTTGCTCTTATTGTTGTAACAACATCGAGAACAGGAACTGTTGCATATTTGTTTGGCTTTATAGTTTTTGTTGTTTATTCATTGTTTAATATTAAAAATTTAGGAATAAAATCCATTGTATATCCTATTGTTATAACTGCAGGCTTATTTATAGCATATAATTATAGTGGCTTTTTAGTTAGAATTGAGCCTGTAAATGGAGAAGAAACTAATATTACATTATCTGATAAAATGCATGCCCTTGAAGAAATGAATTTTGAAGAAGGCGGAGAAGGTTCAATTAATGTAAGAGGAACAATAATAAAGGATGTTCTTGTAACAGGTCTTATTGAAAATAAACAGGTTCTTGGTTATGGTATTGGTAATGTTGAGCAGTTTGTAAGAAATATGGGTAATACAGGTACTGTATTCAGTCCTCACTGCTATCCAATAGAAATATTAGCTGATTTTGGTGTACCTGGTGTTGTGCTATATGGAATTTATTATTTATATTTGCTCATAAGCAATATGATTTTAGGTATTAAAAAGAAGAATATAATGTGTCATGCAGCAGTTTCTGGATTAATTGCTTTTGCACCAGCATGTTTTGGACCTAGTTCAATAACTTATGTGTTTTCATACTGGCTTCTAATGGGGTTTGCTATAGCATGTATTCAGGTATGCAGGCAAAATGATGATGAAACTTATATTAGAACAAAATTTAAAGAATTTACAGTGTTTAACTAAGAACTAAGAACTAAAAGTTAAGGAAATTTTTCTTTCAGAAAAATAAAATTTATTATTAAGGGACTGTCACATTAGTGGATTAAAAATCCACTAGCGACAGCCCCTTAATATATAATAAAAAATCTGAAAGATTTTTCTCCTAAACTCTTAGTTCTTAGCTTTTAGTTCTTAGTTTAAATATTCCTTTATAATATTAGTAATTATTGTTGAAGTATCTCCATTACCAAATGCAGATGCAGGAGTACCAGTTGGATTAAAGTTTTCAATAGCATTTAAAATTTTAGCTGTATCACTGCCTACAATTGTGTTCCAGCCATTTTGAACTGTTTCAATCCATTCAGTTTCATCTCTCATTGTTATACATGGTTTCTTTAAGAAGTAAGCTTCTTTTTGAACTCCGCCACTATCAGTAACAATTTTACATGCATTTTCCTGAAGAGAAATCATATCCAAGTATCCGACAGGTTCAATAATTTGAACATTATCACCTATTTTTAAGTTATATTCCTGAATGAATTTCTTTGTTCTTGGGTGAAGTGGAAGAATTATTTTTTTATTGCAGCTGCTTAATGCATTTATTATAGAAGTTAATCTTTCAATGCTGTTTGTGTTTTCTGCTCTATGTATTGTTGATAATATATAGCTTTCAGAATCTAAATTTAAATCTTTTGCTATTGTTGATACTTTTTTTGCTCTTTCTTTGAAAAGATTTATAGCATCATACATAACATCACCAGTATTATGAACACCTGAAGTTATGTTTTCTTTAGATAAATTAGCTACAGCAGTACCTGTTGGAGCAAATAATAAGTTTGAAATATGGTCTGTTAAAATTCTGTTTTGTTCTTCTGGCATTGCCATATTAAAACTTCTAAGACCTGCTTCAACATGAGCTACAGGAATTAACAATTTGCTTGCACATAATGCTCCTGCAAGAGTTGAATTTGTGTCTCCATAAACAAGAACCATATCTGGTTTTTCTTTCAAATAAATATCTTCTAAAGCAATAAGCATATTTCCAGTCTGATGACCATGGTTAGAAGAACCAATATTTAAGTTATAATCAGGCTTTGGAATTCCTAATTCTTCAAAAAATATATCAGACATATTATTATCGTAATGCTGCCCAGTATGAACTAATATTTCGCTATTTCCATTTTCTCTTAATTTATTTGATACTGTGGCTGCTTTTATAAACTGTGGTCTTGCACCTATAACAGTTAGTATTTTCATAAATAGTGCCGTTACTGAAAACTTATAAAAGTTTATAAAAACTATATAAAACTTTAGGTTCCATTCCTTTTTCAATGTGTCTGCTTTGATAATAGAAAAAACTATTACTACTCACATTTGATATGACACTCCAAAGGCGTAAATTCCCGACTAACGTATCGGTACATATCAATAGTGTTGTTTATGTAACTAAGCTATTGATTTACCATAGTTATATAAATTTATACTTGCATTCTTATCTCTGTCAATTACAGTATTGCAGTTATCGCATTTATAAATCCTATCACTAAGTTTTAAGTCTTTCTTTATTGCTTTGCAAAATGAACATATTTTACTGCTTGCATAGAATCTATCTGCTATTATGAATTTAACGTTATTCCATGATGATTTATATTCTATTTGTCTATAAAATTCATAAAAGCATTGCTCTGCAACTGCTTCTGATAAGTGCTTATTCTTCATCATGCCTTTTACATTTAAATCTTCTAAAACAATAAACTTTGGTTTTCGGTTTACTATTTCAGCAGTTACTTGATGTAAATAGTTATGACGAATATCTGTTAATCGGTGATTAAGTTTTAATAATCTTTTTTCAGCTTTTATAATGTTACTTGTTTTACAGTAACTATCTCCTTCCTTATTTATTAGATATTTTTTAGATATCTTACGCTGTAACCTGCGTTTTTTCTTTTTTAATTTTCTTATTTTTTGAGTTTTATTTATATTTTTATAAGGCTTATCAATATTACTGCATACTGCTAAGTCTTTAATTCCTAAATCTATTCCTATACCATCATTTATTGGTATTTCTGTATTATCAGCATATTCAATCCCTACACTAATCCACCAGTTGATACCATCAAATGTTATTCTTGGATTTATATACTTGCCATTTGTAGGTATTTTATTTTTTTCGGAAAGTCTTATAAAGTTAAGCTTCTGTTTATTTTTCTTTCTGCTTAATGTTATTTTTTCAAGTTTAACAGTTTTATCTG
>CAZLOP010000196.1:0-3388 GCA_964561205.1 uncultured Clostridium sp.
TCTCACAATAAGCTAATTTATGCAACATTAAGAAATTTGTAAAAGAAATTATCCCATCAATACTTGCTCCATTCTAATCTGGCAATAATCAATAGTTGTGGAAACAATTGGCATTGTTCCATTATTCACAAATATGCTGGGTTTCAAAACTTCCTGAGTTCCTGCAGGTATAAGCAATTACCCAATTATACGGACATTTGTTATTAATACACATCCAACTCCTGGCAAAACCATTCATACTCACTTTACCAAAGTCATTCCACAAAGATTACACAACATTCTGCTAAACAGAATGAATAAATACCCCCGGATTGATTTCATTGGCTTGCAAAAAAGGAAAAGAAAAAGGCCTTATCCCGTTAACTTTCATTAGCTAAGTAAGACCTTTTATTCATCTTATCTGAAACCACACTTGCTAACCACTTGCATTATTTATACATAATGATTTTTTAGTAAGTGGTATCATTTTGTTATTAAATCATTATATGAAAGCCAAATAAATACAGCATTCTTCAAGATACTTTTTTATTTAAACTCAATATTATCAACTATAATATAATGTTCATATAAATTATCACTTATTGTATATAATATATTTAGTCCAATTATTCTATGTTATCCAGCACTTTTTTACTTTATATTGGCATTTTATTAACATTTAACATTAATTATTATTACTCATTTATGTTCATCATGTTCCATATAAATAAAATTCTATTTTCTAGTCTCATTTGATAATCTTTCAAGAAATACTTTTTTAAATGATTAAACAATCACTCTACATACACCCTAAGTTTTAATCTCTCCGCTTCAAATATTTATCTAGTACAAGCAAAATATTACTTGAACGTAATCTTATATTTTCACATGATAACATATTTTCACTTATACTTTGTATCATATTTTTATTACGAAATTTTCCAGATTCCGCCACCTTTTCCTTATCTGATATTCTTCTTTCTAGGTAAACTTCCTCAATATCATGGCAAAACCAAATCATGTCATACTCGTTTTCTTTACAAAAATCACTAATAGATTTCAAATCACTAGCATGCTCTGCATTTGATTCATACAAATCTGTGTCAATACAATAAATAGCTTTAGTATCCCCAATCTTATAGTCTCTTTGTAATCTATTTATTTCTTTAATAACATCTTTTGATTTATATCTTGTTTTGGTATTCATATAAACTGGACTAATCTTAATTTTATTATTTATTTCATAAAATCTATTTATTGTTTCTCTAATATAAATATAATCCGTTGCAGCTCTTTTATTTGTTTCCATACATAATATAATTTGTAAAGCCATCTTTTTTACTCCCCAAAAATCCCAATAAAATCAGTAGAATCAACATTAAATGGGGAATCCTCAATCATCCCATTTCTATAACAATTTTCAGGAGATGAATTTCCATGTGAAGTCCAAGATACAACATGATTATCACTAGATAAGAAATCAATTGAATTTCTATTCTCCTTTAAAACTGCCATTGGACCCAAATTATGAGTAGTGAAACATAACTGTCCTTTACCATAATACATAAAATACTCTACTAACTTACACAAATAGATATCATTAAGATTCGAATCCATCTCATCAATAAATACTATTCCTGTTCTACTAGCAACTGTAAAACAATCAAATATTCTTATAAGTTTCTTTATTCCGGTACTTTCAAATTCTTTATTTATGCTATATTCTCCATAATTCAAATTCAATTCACAAAAATACTGTTCACCATTTTCTTTTTTATCTATGTCAATAGAAACTAATTCTGATTTGAATATTTTAATAAAATTTGTCAGTTTCTTTACTTTTTCTACATATTGTTTATAATATTTTTTATCTATAATTTTTTCGTTAACACTAGAAAAGAAATTTATATTCTCGCTATATTCTAAAAGTTTTTCTCCTACTGCTTGCTTATCAATTTCACTTTCCTTTAGTCTTTTTCTTAAAAAATATAACTCGTGTTGATCTTCTTCAGCCAAATATATCTTTAAAGAAATAGCAAATGTCAGACATAAAATAATATTCAATGTTAACTCTTTCGCACTATCTCCCATCTTATTGCTAAGTTCCTCATGCTTCAAATTAATAATAAATAAATAGATCATTGTATGAGCAGATAGTAGATTTAATGTCTTTTTTACAATATATTCTTTCTTGCTATCTTCAAGATTAATAGCAATAAGTTCGCCATCTTTACACTCAAATATTTCTTTATATTTGCTATTTGGATAATTTCCATTTTTTTGAGTTAATTTCTCATATTTTATTTCATATAAATCATTATCATTTTTTCCTAAATGAACTGTATAACTATATACTATATTTTGATTTTTCAAAGAAACAATATATTCACAATTAAACTTAAATAGTTTTGTCTGCTTATTAACTATTTCTTCAAGAAACCTCTGTTTTTCTGACTCATTTAAATAATTATCGTTAATAATTAAATCTTGAAATATTTTCACAGCTGTAATTATTGCAGACTTACCAGATCCATTTTCTCCATATATAGCCTTTATTCTATATTCGTCTGGATTAAAATTTTTATCAATTGTTTTCTTGTAAAAATCCAAGTGTACATCTTTTTTGATACTCTTAATTCCTGATACTGTTATATTTAATAAATAAATCATGTTATCCATATCATCCACCTCTCATAACATATTATATCCATTTTAAAAGAAAATATTACAAAATGTATTTTTTATATAGTAAAATTATAAAACGTCCTAACCTAAAAATCAATGCTTTTCCAAATACTGTGAATCACCTATCTCCCTACCTCAATATAAAAACATTTTTTATATTGCAAAATAGCCTTATTTTAACACATACATCTTCTAGGCAAGTTACGCCTTTGTCAGACAAACGCCATTCTTGTTAGAACATACCCTAAGACCCTAGTGCTCCTCTTTATAGATATTGTTGGAGGTTCTTGGTAGATTTATGTCAAAAACAGAGGAAATTAAAGGAAACAGATTTTTAAAAGAAAATCCAAGAAAACAAAGTGACATAAAACCGTGCCAGCATCGAAAGAGCTGTACTAAAACAAATTTATGCAATAAGAATTGTGATAAGCAATGCAAGAAATGTAAATTAATAAATTGTTATTTGAAGTATTGAGCAAATATACTTGTCCATACTGAGTTTTACCACAATATTTTGAAATATTTCTAAATATATATATTTTAAAATACTTTTAGTATTAATTGTACCAGTATGGAGCAAGTGTTTTACCAAGTTTTCCCACTTTAAGCGATCTTAGAATTTAAATTTTACTTACATATCTCTTCTTTTCGGTGACTTACCTCTAAACTACAAATTCTGATTTATTAAAGACCAAAAGAAAATGCATACTAATTGTTTAGATAG
>CAZLOP010000197.1:0-3379 GCA_964561205.1 uncultured Clostridium sp.
ACATGTAAGGAGTTAAATACCATACATTTTCACATGAATTAACTGTAATATTATTTTAAAACATAAATAGAATGACTTCCATCCTGTACTGAAAACTCACCAAAGCCATCTTCATCAATAATTGTACTTTCTTTTACATTACCAGTTATGTCATAGAACGTCTTTCCTGCAAAATGAGTTCCTATAAACATCCTTTTCTTTCCGCCATGCTTATCTGTAATAAGTGCAGCCAGTCCAGAATCATCATGATACAAATCTCCTTCTCTTGTCCATCCAACAATGCTTTCATGATCAAAGTAATCGTGTTGAGCACCATATGCATATTTTTTGCGTACTTTAAGAATAATATCTAAAATTTCTTTCATTCCTTTGTACTCACTATTATTTACTCCATAGTAATCGCCATAAAATACGCATGGATATCCATCTTTTCTTGTTAAAATAAATGTATAGGCAAGAGGCTTAAACCATTCTTCAACCCATGACTGAAGAGATTGTCCAATTTGAGTGTCATGATTGTCTACAAATGTACATGCCATCTGAGGATATTCACTAACCATACTTCTTCGTACCAGATTTCTCATATCAAAATATCCAAATGACTTACTTGCTTCATGAAAAGCAAAATGCAGAGGAACATCAAACAGACCCATACAATTATTGCTTTTTTCCATATAATATTTAAGTCTGCCTACATCATATCCCCAGTATTCACCAACAGCAAACATATCAGCTTTTTTATACTTTCTCATTTCACCAAGCCAGTAATCAAAAAAGTCAAACTGAATATGTTTAACTGCATCAAGCCTGAAGCCATCTATATTGGTTTCATCAATAAGCCATTTTCCATACTTTACAAGTTCTTCTCTTACTTCTTTTGAATTCATATCTATATCTGAAAACATAAGATAATCATAATTTCCATTTTCAGAATCAACATCATTTGCCCATTCCTTATCTGCAAATCTGAATATTCCATGCTTATTGTTTAATTCATCATAGTCTACTCCTGTAAAATCTTTAGCACTCCACTTATAATCTGAGTATTTATTATTTCTGCTTTCAAAATTAAATACTGTATGGCACCTTATATCATGTGCACCACTTATAACCATATTTCTATTGTTCTGTGCAACTTCAACAGCTTTTACTAGTTCTGTATCATCTGCACCTGCTTTATGATTAAAAACAATATCTGCATAAACTTCAATATTATTTTTGTGTGCACTATCTATTGCATTAATATACTCTGCCTTTGTTCCATACTTTGTACGAACTGTTCCTTTAGCATCAAATTCACCTAAATCAAATAAATCATAACATCCATATCCCACATCATTTATGCCATTGACACCTTTACCTGCAGGAGGAAGCCATATGGCACTAATTCCTTTTTTTGAAAGATTTTCAGCTTCACTACATAGTTTTTTATAAAGAGTTCCATCATTGCTTAAATTCCATTCAAAAAACTGCATCATTGTTCTATTATATTCTGGCTTAAATTCATACGAAGTTTTTTTAGATTCTGCTTTAGGAACTTTACTGCTTCTATAAAACTGTTCATTATTATTTATAATTATATCTTTTTCATGTATAACTTCATGTTTCTCTATCTTATTTATTTCTTCATATGTTTCTTTTTTATCTAGTATTACTGTTTCTTCATATTTGTATAAAGCTTCATTTAAATCTTCATTCTTTTCTTCTTTTCTTTTTGTTTCCTCCATATCTTTCTTTACACTTCTTTTTACCAACTGTGCAAAGATAAATATTCCAATAAAAATTATAAGAATAAGATATTTATCATCCATAACCCTACCACTGCCCTTTTTATTCTATTTCAATTCCTGCAAGTTTCATTAAATGTATTGCATTTCTTGTTGTACTTCTGCCTTTCCTTATTTTATAGTCAAATTTTATTTTATTTTCTTCATAGTATTCTCTGAAATTATAGTTTACTATTTCTGCATGATTATTCTCCATATCACACAATTCAAAATCATGTGTAGATACAAAACCTGAGCTTCCATATTTAATAAGCTGTTTTATCAATATTTTTGCTCCTGTATAACGATCTTCTGAATTTGTTCCTTTAAATATTTCATCTAATAAAAAGAAAACTTTTTCTTTATTTTTACACGCTGTTATAAGCTGTTTTATTCTTAGTATTTCTGCATAAAATGAAGAAATACTTTCTTCTAAATTATCCTTTGTCCTCATACATGTGTAAATTTTCATAATACTACATGAAAATTGTGATGCACACACAGGAGCTCCTATATACGCCAGCACAAGATTTATACCTATAGTTCTTAAAAAAGTGCTCTTTCCTGACATATTAGATCCTGTAATTAATGCAACTTTCTTTTCATCTTTAAGACTAAAATCATTTTTCACACATGCTCTTCCTATAAGAGGATGACCTATTTCTTTTCCCCATACAGTTTCATCATTACCAATTTGTGGGTATACATATTCTTCATTATCAAAGGCAATATTAGAAATACTGCTAAGCGCATCGATTTCAGTTATTACATAAAACCAGTCTTCCACATACATTTTATTTCTGGTTTTCCACTTACAAATACTTCTCATTAAAAATACATCTAAAAAGAAAATCATATTTAAAATAAGATAATATGCATTTCCAATACTGTCACCTATCCAGTCTAATATGGTGAAAAGCTTTTTCATTTCCTTTGACCCATCTACATCTTTATTTTTTATTTTCTCTGACAGATCTTTTAAAAACTCACAATTAAATTCTTCATTATATATTAGTGATAAAATTCTACTAAAGCTTTTTATATTATATTTCATATTTGAAAGCATCTGAAGTTCTTCTTTCATACCTTTGTTAAAAATCCTCATAACTATAAAATTAACAAATAAATCCAGCAACATAAATGACTGTGGAAGAACTTTTTTTATGCACAAAGCTAAAGATACACATGTTATCATAATAAATACTGCAGCTGTTATTAATTTCAGTACAGAATACTGTTCATCTTTTTTAAGCCATAATAAAAATTCATTTATATTTATGTCTTTAGTTTTTTCAAATTTTCCTTCAACAAAAAGCTTCTGCCTGAATTCTTTTTTTACAGCCATTTCCTTTACTGCTTCCTGATTTCTGTATATGGAATCTCTGCTTACATGATTCTTTAATATAAGTATATCCCTAAGACGTTCTCTTCCTCCCCTTGTTACAGTAGTATTTAAATACTGAAATAAAGAATTATTTCCGAAAATATCTAAATCCTGTGCAAATTCATGTTCTGTTTCAATAAATTCTTCTCCATTATCCGGAAATTTATTGAATTCATGATTTATCCGTTTTATTCCACATTGGTTTATTAATAAGAACAAATTATTTTTT
>CAZLOP010000198.1:0-3373 GCA_964561205.1 uncultured Clostridium sp.
CCCTTAATAAGGGCTTTTAAAATTAAGAATTTCTGTATTTTAAAAGCCCCCATTTTGCATAAGCAAAATCGATACAATAATACAATAAAAAACGAAGTTTTTTTCTCCGAAACTCTTAGTTTTTAGTCCTTAGTTCTTAGTTAAATTCTGATTTACACAATAAAAAAAGAAGCTGTCACAAATTAATGCGACAGCCCCATTTTTTAAACTGAAAGTTGTAGGATATTGGAGTTATGTTAGTTTTTATATTTTATTAAGAAGACGTTCTTTATGTTTTTTAAATTCATCTTCAGTTATTATTCCTTTTTCTTTTAAATTATGCATATTTTCAATTATTTCTAATACATTCTCTTTATTGTTTGAAGCATCAGATTTATTTTCAAGATAAGATAATTCTTTTTCGGGTATAAGATTTTTTAATGTATTATAGTTTTTGCTTATAAGGCTTATTGAATTAGGAATTTTGTTATTTAAATAATATACATAGATTTTTCTGTTTTCAGCTATATAAGTTTCTTTTTCTTTATTTTTAATAATTGAATGTATTGTACGTGCAATTGGACGTTTTATAATATTTTTTTCTGAATTTTTTATGAAGTCTATAATTTCATCATCAGTAAGACGTTCTTCGCTTATTTCAAAAAACAAAATATCATCAATACATAAACATATTCTATTTGAATTTTTTTCAATTAAACTTGTACTAATCTGATGAAGAAACAAATTATTATTTTCTTTCCATATATAAAATGTTTTTTGATTTTTATAGGAAGTATTTTCAGCTGAATTATCAATAATTCGTACAAGATAAGATGCATCAGGAATATTATTTATTTTTTTATTTTCCTTGATAATTTTATGATATTCCAACAAATGTTGAAATTCCCTTTTCCTAAGTATTCTGTCATTAACATAAAGATAAATTAGAAAAAAAGCAAATATTAAGATAACTATAAATAACATAAATTTTCACCCCTTATATTTATATTATACTTGTTTATTTTAATAGCTTCAAATAACTTAACAAAGAAAAATATTAAAATATAACAATATATTTGGGAATGTGTTATCACAATCTGGTTCATACTGGTATAAAAGAGATGGATATAATAATAAAGATGTATTATGGATAACATCATTGTTTAAAAATTGTGAGAATAAAAATTTAAAGTTTTATATTAATGTTGGGCTTATTGAACCTGAAGTATCAATGAAAAGCACTAATATAAGATTTAGTGAAGATTTAAATATACAATTTAAATTCAATGTAGCTCAAAAAGTAACAGCATTTTTAGCAGATAATAATCTTGCCTATGATATATTTGATGACGTAAAAGCAAATCCCAATATTTTAGTTATGAATAACTTGACAGCAGTGAAGATATTTTATAGAATAATAGAACGAGTATCATTCTATTATAGAAGCAATTTTGAAACAGAACTTAAAAAACTGATTAGCGGTTCAAATAGACAAAAGTATTTGTCTGCTTGAACCTTGAGGATAAAAATATGAAAAATGAAAGACTGGAAACATATTTAAAAAGATTAATACACCAATTGGCAGAAATAAATCAGGAGATATTTTCATCAGGGGATTATAATGATTTTCTCTCTTTATGCAACAATGATATTTCTATTTTGGCGTCGCTGGAGGAGTATCCAGGTGAGACTGCAAAACAGATTAGTGTCAGGTTAAGTCTGCCTAAAACAACTGTTGTTACAGCTGTAAGCAGACTGGTAAAGAGAGGATATATTAATAGAGAACAGAATTCACAGGATGGTCGAGAGCAATTATTAATGTTAACTGATTTGGGAAAAAGGGTAAATAAGGAACATGAACAATATGAAAGGTGTTTTTTGGAAGCATTCATGAATCTTTTTAGAGAAGAGGATTATGAAATGCTGGCAGATATTTTTGAAAGGAGCAGGGTATGCAGTATTTTAGAATAGTGGGACAAGAGCCTGTAAAATTTGTGATAGAGATGGGACTTGGTGCATGTGTAGAAGAATGGATTGCATTGGCACAATGTCTGAAAGATAAGGGAGGTGTGCTTCTTTATGAACGTGCGGGGACAGGAAGGAGCAAGCCAAGTGAATTAGATAGAACACCTGAGATGATTGCAAAGGAATTACATGAAATGCTTGAGTGTGTAAACCATGATACAAAAATTATATTAATTGCTCATTCTCAGGGAGGATTATATGCACAGCAATATATTCGTATGTATCCAGAGAAAATAAAGGGAGTTATTCTGATTGATCCCTTATCTGCCAAAGATTATGTTTTTAAAGAGCAGCTTACTAAGAAAGAATATATGCAATCTGGTGTTGATAAAAGTAATAATATTTTATTGTTGGAAAAGCTTTTAAAGTTTAGAATGGGGTGGCTTGTTAAGAAAATAATGAAAAATGCTCCGCCTTTATGTTATGCAGAATTTTCTAAGGAGCATGCAGATGTTATTTTAAATAGTTATACAAACAGAGGGCATTTAAGAACATGTTATCAGGAATACCTTCTGGCTCATGAAAAGGAAAATGTAAAAGAACTTATGGAGAAGGGAAATTTTCCAGATATTCCTCTTACCCTTATTACCCATTCTTCTGAGTTTGCCATTGAAGAAAGCATGAAGTTTGGAAATAATTCACGTGAGTTTGCAACGAAAATAGAGAATATGTGGCAGAGTATTATGAAGGAATATCTTGTTTTTAGCAAAAAGGCAATTTTTGTACAAGCTGACCATAGTGGTCATTACATTCATTTGACAGAACCAGAACTCATAGTGAGGGAGGCAGAAAAAATGTTATTATATAAGAATATCAAAGCAAGTGTTTGACAATCCATGTTATACTGATAAATATTTAGAACACTATAGACATTAATTATTCTTTAGTGTTCTAAATAATTTATGAAAATAGATAGATTAATTTAATAGTCAGTTCTAAAATGCTGAGTTGCATAAACATATCCATTAGATGCAATTTCAATTCCAAAGCCAAAACTGGTAAAACTATCTCTAAGCATATTTTCATTATGCCCAGAAGAGTTTTTCCATTGAGTGAATAATCTTTGTGCCAAATCTTCTGCAGAGGATTTTGTAAGGGTATTGCTTTTTAGATAATTTTGAGCAATATTCTCTCCATTAGCTTTTTCACCAGAAAGAGAATATATAAGATCAAAACAGTCTTGTCCATTGTAGTCATGTGAAAAATATTTAAAATCTACCATGTGCTTAGATTTCAAATATGCAGAATTATCTAAATCTGAATCAATAATCAATTCATCCTCTCCATTAGCTTTTCTATGATTATTCACAAGTTCATGCATTTTATCACACACTATTTTTGTAAATTCAGCTTTTGAAATTACATTCTC
>CAZLOP010000199.1:0-3371 GCA_964561205.1 uncultured Clostridium sp.
TTATTTCTAAAGCTTCATTGATTGTTACAGCCTTTGGAATCTCTTCATCAAATAATAATTCATAAGCAGCCAATCTTAAAATACTTAAATTAACCTTTGATATTCTTTCGATTTTCCATTTATTTAGATTTTCCTTTATTATATTATCTATATCTTCTTTATTTTCTTCTATTCCAAAAACTACTTTTCTTAAATATTCCATATCTATTTCTTTAATATTGCCTTCGTAGTTCTCAACAAAACTTTCAACAGTTTCATTTGCGCTGTCCTTAGTTAACATCATGCTGAATAAAAGCTCCATTGATTTTTCTCTTGATAATTTTCTGTTCATTTGCTCCTCCTAAATTATGAGTACATTCTCTCTATTTATAATTATACACACTTTGCTTTACTTTTAAACCCAAACTGCATGGAAACACCCTCTGAATAAATAATCAGAGGGTGCAATGGAACTATACAGTTTCACTTTGCTCCTTTTTAGGTAAGTAAATGCTCTGAACAGTAATATTTACTGCTTCCACTTGTAATCCTGTCATTGCTTCTACTGTCTTTTTGACATTTTCCTGAACCATTGAAACAAGATCCATAATTTTCTTTCCATACTCTACTGCAACACTCATATCAATTGCTGCTTTATCTTCTACTAAAGTGACTTTTGTCGTTCTCACTCCATTTTTCTTGTTTTTAAATAAGTTTGTTATATTTCCACCAATGCCGTTTGCAGCATCAACAATTCCTTCAATTTCCTGAGCTGCTATTCCAGCAATAACACTTACAACTTCATCAGAAATTTTAACAACACCTATATTTTCATTTTTTTCAAATTCTTCCATGCACTTTGGCCTCCTTAGTTCTGCTTATAGCAAAACATACTAATCTTGAGTTTATTATATCAAATAACATTTGACATTACAAATATATTATTTCTGAACTTCTATAATTACATCCTTAATATCAGAAACATTTTGAACAATTTCCTGTATAGCAATGCTGTCCTTTTCAGATATGGCTTTTTCACTCTTTATTATTACAGTTGCCTTATTATCTTCCAGCATGCATAGTGCATCTTCATAACCTTTATTCTTTATACTTAGCTCTATTCTGCCTTCATTATCTTTCATCATGGTTTTTTCTGTAAGCTTTTGTGTAGCTTCATCTTTTTTATCCTGTGATGTATTTGCATCACTTATTATTGCTTTTAAACTTTGTATAGTTGAAGAATCCTGCTGTTCTCTTTCACTTCTTGAATCATAGAAATAATTTGCTGCCTTTGCAGATGTTTCTGCTGCCTCTCCTTTTTCTTCTTTACTTATATTTTCAGAAGATAACACCTGGCTTAAGTCAGTCGGATCATTTAATCCTCCATTATTTAGTTTTGCAGCCAGCATACCTACACATAATATTAATGCTAGTAAAGTAAAAATAATCCCACATTGCTTCTTTGTCATTTATTTTTCCTCCCATCTTTTTTTCATAATAATATATGCTAATTTTTCATTGTATATACGTTAACTTTGTCTAAACTAAGATCATATATTTTTGAAACTGCCATTTCTATATCATATTTTATCCTGCTGTCTTCAGCCCCCTCCGCTACTACTATAACACCTACAACTTTCGGCTTGTATGTTGTAATTATAAATGGTTCATTGCTTCCATCCTTATTGGTCATGACAACAGTACTTCCATCACTGTTTACATTATTTACTCTTTTTCCTCCAGCTGTATCACTTTCTTCTGTTTTGGAAACCTGTGAAGTTTCATCATAAGCTGGCTGTTTTCTTTCATCACTTTCAAATGTTATCATTACATCAACATCTCCAACTCCGTCAATTTTCTTTAAAATATTTTTAAGATCAGCCTTCTGCTTTTCTTCAAAATCTTTTTCGCTTTCATAAGCTGCATTTGAACTATTTTCTTTTGCTGTATTAATACTTGTTTTATTGTTTTTCTTAAATCCCAAATCACTAAATGACGGAAGAATAACATTTACTGCTATAAGCAGAAAAGCCATTATAAGACATACAACAAGAATATTATTAACTTTCCTGTCTTTAATTTTGTCCTGCAGATCATTAAAAAGATTTCCCATTTTTTAGATCCTCCTTGTTTTCCATTTTATAAACATTTATCTTATCTGCACTTATCTGCAGTTCATCCATTAAACATTGAACTATTTCTTTATATTCATTTTTAATACTTTCAGTTTTTTCATTAATACTTATATCTACCCTTTTAATTTCCTGAACACTGCCATCATTTACATACACAGTAATATTTTTTATGTCATAGCTCATATAATCACTATTACACTCACATGTGCATCTGCACTGAAAATTCATATTAGGAAACTTTTTTTTAAGCATTTCTTCACTCTGATTAGATAAATTTTTTTCAAACTGCTTATTTAATGGTGAAGTTTCATTTTTTTTATAAGCTTCAATTAAATTATTTTTTTCATATTTTTTAGTGTCATACTCATATCTGCTTATGGCTTCTTCGATTCCTCCTCTGCCTTCTTTAGTTAATTTAATTATTGGATTAATAAGTACAGCTATAAAAATAATTCCAAGGACAAAACTTACATATTTCTTCATCTTGTTGTCAGGTGCTATTATTTCAACTACACTTATAAAAATAATCATAACAGCTGCATTAATTACTAATTCCTTAATTATCTCTATCACTCTATCAGCCTCCCACAACATATTTTCCACAAGAGGCTATTATGCCCAAAAGTACAAATGACATAAGACTTACTGTTAATACACACGAAGTTATAAGTGTCATTGATTTTCCTGCAGCTTCCAGGGATTTTGTAATTCTTCTGTCACTTACAGGCTCTATAACTGCACTGCTTAATTTATAAGCTGCTGTCATGAGCACAAGCTTAATTAATGGATATAAAATCAAAAGAACTATTACTATTAATCCAATTGAACTGACTGCATTTTTTATAAGCAGAGAATATCCAGCAACAGATGCAATTGCATCAGAAAAAGCTTTTCCTACTACAGGAATAAAGTTATCTATAGCATATTTTGCAGTTTTAAGTGTGACTGCATCTATAGTATTTGATGCAATTCCACGTATAGTTAAGATACCAATAAACAAAGTCACAATGATTCCCTGTCCCCATAAAATAGCCTGTTTAAAGAAATCACATAAATTACTGATTTTGTGTTTCTTTGAAAGATTATTTACAAATTCTAATACAAACTCCATAAGTATAAGGGGCAAAATAACATCTGCATATATCTTGGGAATAAAGATAACGCACCATAATATGACAGGATCAAGAGTTGCTGCTGTTGTATATCCTCCGCTTACACTTATCATGGTGACAAGAACTGGAAGAAGCGCACTCATGA
>CAZLOP010000200.1:0-3366 GCA_964561205.1 uncultured Clostridium sp.
TCATATTTTGAAGCCTTTATATAAACATATTTATCATCTTCTGAAAACACTATATTTATACCTTTTATTCCATCAGAAATAACAACTTTCACTTTATATTCTTCTCCAAGATACATAAAAGTATTTCCATCTTTAAAACCTCTTTTTTGCAGTGATTCATTTCTTTTCTGCATCTCCTGCATCTTTTCAACTATCCATTGAGCTTTATCCATAAGAAAATTATCTATGCAGCTCTTTGGCACTTTAAGAGGAACAATGATCTCTAAAAGACCCTTTTCATTTATTTTTATGCACATACTTTTTCTTTTTCTATATATTAATTCACCTTCTATTGTTTTTCCATTATAATCAAATTTTATCTTCATAACAGGTTCTCTCCATATACATATAATTAAAATGAGTGCATCTACAATTTTTAGTTTGAATAAGTAAAAGATATCTGCATATATTTTAACATTCCATAAATTGTATTACAATTTTCTAAAAAAATGTGCTATACTATAATCGGCTTTTAAATTAAATCTATACTGTATAATTTTGGTCACTTATCATTTTACATACACCTATAGAATTTAAATAGAAAGCTGAAACTAAAAAACTACATTTTAAATTTTACAAAAAAGCTAGATTGTCTTGTTAAGGATAATCTAGTTTTTTTATTGTCTCTTAAATTAAACAAAGTAATCATCTATTGAATGTTTATTTCATATTATTAATTAAGAATACTTTCTTAAATGTGATAAATAATTTTTTCCTGTCTAATTTTCTAAACTATGAAATGGAGTTGATTAAAATGAGTTCGTTAATTACAATTAAGCCAATTGGTACAGCATTTGTAGACAGCAGTCATGCAGACAGAAATTTCTCTTCACTTAAGAAATTATACTCAGGCAGCCTTCATACCTCTCCTTCAAACTCTATTAACTTTAAAACACTTATAAAATTTGATTCAGCCATGCTCTATGAACTTCCTATAGATTTTGCTTATTTGTGTCTTTATGTTAAAGATATAAACAAAGAATCAAGTTTTTACAGCAACAATAATTTCTGCATTTACAAAAATGAAGAAATATTTGATACAAATAATGTAACATGGAATACTACTCCATTAACTTCACATTCTAAGCCTTTTTCAATAGATGATAATAGTATATGCAGATATTCTAAAATCGATATTTCAGAATATGTTAATGAATGGAAAGAATATGGCAAAAATTTTGGAATAACTATTGAACCTCAAAATTATTATTCTTCACTTATTAAATTTGCCTCTATAAATTCGGAAAATCCTCCTTTAATTCTTATAAAATATAAGTCTGCATCCCTTGATATTTGTAACAGTAAATACGCTAACAACTGTAGTCTGTAAAGGTTTAATGACGAAGCTGCCACATTAATTTGCAGCAGCTTCTTTTTTATTCTGTAAATCAGAATTTTATTAAGTAAGACATTCTAATAATTTATTTCGCAGTGCATTTTTTCATCAGCTTCGTTCCATAATACTGTATATCCACTTCCATGAGCACAAAATACTGAATTTGGAGTATTTTCTTTATCCTTTGTTTTATCATATCCAATACTTTCAATTACTTCGTCTGTATTATGACATATGTCATAACCATCATTCATAAATGTTACCTGTCCTTTTCCCTTAGAAAACGCTATGACCTCAATAGGATAATCCATAAATGATGCTACAGGACCCCTTCCTCTTATTATTACATTCTCATTATTATTATCAGGTTCTTCAAATGTACCACTTAGTTTTGATATATCTGACATAACCCTTCCTGAATATTCTACAGGCACTACAATTTCAAATTTATAGTATGGCTCCAAAAGTATGTTGTCAGCCTTATATAGTCCCTGTCTAATTCCGCGATAAACAGCCTGCCTGAAATCACCCCCACATGTATGCTTTAAATGAGATCTTCCTGTAACAAGAGTGAATTTAATATCTGTTATTGGTGCTCCACATAAAACACCCTTATGACTTTTTTCAAATATATGAGTTTTTATTAAGTTCTGATAATTAAGTGCAAGTGTATCAACATGACATTCACTTTCAAAGACTATTCCACTGCCTCTTTCAAGGGGTTCCATTCTTAAACGGGCTTCAGCATAATGTTTTAAAGGTTCATAATGTCCACTTCCATATACTTTATCTTTTATAGTTTCACGATAAAGTATTTTACATGGACCA
Source organism: uncultured Clostridium sp. (assembly GCA_964561205.1). Classification (GTDB taxonomy): domain Bacteria; phylum Bacillota; class Clostridia; order Clostridiales; family Clostridiaceae; genus Clostridium. Next base: position 2,204 of record CAZLOP010000200.1, read on the forward strand.
AAATCCACATTAATTTTAAATCTTCTTAAAATAATATTTTTTAGTATTTCAAGCTGAATCTTTCCCATTATGGATATCTGTATTTCGAGCAGTTCTTCGTTCCATTCCACAGATAATTCCGGCTCTTCGCTTTCTAAAAGTTTAAACACCTTAAGTACATCCCTGCTGTTTAAACTTTTATCAAAAATAACCTTAGACATTAGTGAAGGAATAAGCTCAAACTTATGCCTTTTTAATGATGAACCTATATAATCACCAGCACAGCACTGACTAAGTCCACTAACTGCAACAATATCTCCCGCATAAGCTTTATCAATAATCTGACCTTTAGTACCATTGTATATCTTTATAGAATTTATTTTTTCCTCACATGTTTCATTTTTATCATTAAGATATGGTATACTCTCTTTTGCAGTAAGACTTCCACTTAAACATTTAATATATGTTAATCTTAAGTTATTATCATCATGTTTTATTTTATATACTACCCCGCTAAAACGTTCATTTACTTTATTATCATAGTCTGTTTCTGTAAGTACATTAAGCATGCATAAAAATTCTTTAATTCCATCATCATTTAATGCACTTCCACACATAACAGGAAATGCTTTTCTTGTTTTTATAATGCTTCTAAATGAATCATAAAATAAATCTCCTATATCATTTCCTTCTAAATACTGCTCCATTAAAATTTCATCATACTCACATACTTTTTCACATAAATCTTCATCTAAATCAAAGTTCTCATTCTCTACATTAACATTCTCTTTTTTTATATATACAATATCTGTGCTAAGATTTCTTTTAATATCTTGTACTATATTGTCTATGTCACATTCCGGCCTATCCATTTTATTAACAAAAATAAAGAGAGGAATATGTAACTTTTCTAACAATTTAAATATAGTCTTTCCATGACCTTCCACTTTTCGAGGTCCGCTTATAATAAGTACTGCATAATCAAGTACACTTAACGCTCGTTCCATTTCACAGCTAAAATCAAAATGTCCTGGCGTATCTACAAGAAAATATGTACTGTCTTTATATTTAAAGTTTGCCATTTCTGAAAACACAGTAATTCCACGTTCTTTTTCTATTTCATCATTATCAAGAAATGAATTTTTATGATCAACTCTTCCTAAAGTTTTTATTGTATCTGTATG
>CAZLOP010000201.1:0-3363 GCA_964561205.1 uncultured Clostridium sp.
ATACAATGCAAACCTTATTTCTTCCCGCTTCTTTTCTTTTACTTCAATTCTTTCTATACAACTATTGTGTTCATCATCTTCTATGCTTACCTTGCTGTAGATTTTGCAGTAGTTTGTTTCTTTTATTACTTTGGTTTCACTTTTCTTAGCCATTGAATTCAACTCCTTTTTTTATTTTCTCAAAATAGAAAAAGAAATACTCAAAGCTCTTATTACTCTAAATATTTCTTATTATTTTTCATTATTATAATATATATTTAATTATCTTCTTTAATCCAATATACTTCTATACAATTCATCATCAGCACTTTTAGCATTAATTAATATCTGCAATTTATTCATTGTGCTTTCATATATATTATTTCCTTTTGCATACTTTATTACTTCATCATATGTAAGTTCAAAAATATTATGTGCTATGCTGTAATAGAAATCGTCATTTATTACACCAAAGAAATATTTTACTGCTTCTTCATATGTTATTCTTGGTACTTCTTCTAAATCACAATTTTTATCTGTATAGCATCCATTTCTATCATTCCATTGTAAAAAGCTTAGTATTTCAATGTGTGTATTTTCTTTATTCATACAATCAACCTCCACCATTATAATATATATTTGAGTGGCTAGTTAATTACTATTTTATTCCTAAGTATTCAGACTTTATTTTTTGTATATACTCTTCTCCTACAATATCAAAAATATCTAATAATTCATCATAAGTACTATCATCATCACCTATTTTATTCCATAAATCTTTACCTATCAAAACATTGTCATCATTATCCATATCAAATAGCTTATATGGGATAGCATGTGCTGATTTATAACTTTCTTCTTCTCCTGCTGGATTATATGGTAGTGAAAAATAGGCTTCTACATCTTCTGCTGTCATCAATCTTAGCATATCCTTTTTTGCAGTTTCTGTTTGATCTAAATTAGGTTTAACAGTTTTTAATGAATATAACTCTTCTCTTCCATCTTGTCTTTTTATATACAAATCAAATAAAACACTAACATCTTGATATCTATCAATTTCTAATTGTTTAAGAAATTCTAATTCTTGTTTAATTGTTTTAACTTTTTCTGAACTTCTTTTTCCTTTAGAATTGCTTTTTTGTTTTCTTTGTTTATCTAATATGTTATCAATTTGCTCCATTTGCCAAGTATTTAATTTAATTGATTTTGTATATTGGTTTTCAGCTATAGCTCCTGAACCTTCTGCTATTATCTTCGCTATTTGTTCAAAAATTCCTTGCCCCAAAGATGTAACAAAAGAGCGCTCAAATTTTGACCCTTTCCATACTTCTACTGGTACTAATCTGTATCCAAATGGATTCTTACTTTTTATTTCTTCTTCATTGAATGGTTCTTGAATTGTTCTTTTTTCAACAATTCTCTTCATAACTCCTCTTAAATGACTTTCTATTTTTTTCTTAGTCTCAATGTTCATACACTTTTCCCATCCTCATTTAAAATTATAAGTATATTATACATTAAAACTACTTAAATATAAAAAAATAGGTAATAATATACCTATTTTTCTAATATATCTATTAATTTGCATCCTATTACTTCTGCAACTTTTACTGGAACAGCATTTCCTATTTGTGTATATTGATCATTTATTGTTCCATTAATTTTATATCCGTTTGGAAAACCTTGAATTTCTAAATATTCTTCTATACTTAATGGTCTATCCTCATATGGATGACCTAAATTAGTGCTTTTTTGTATTGGAGATGTCAATAATGTAGGACTAGGTTCATTAGCCTTAACTCTTCTAAAATATCCAGTTTTCCCACCACCAGATTTAAATGCTCCTCCCATTGCTTTTTCAGCAATAGCTTCATCTAAATCTCTCCAATTTCCTCCACCTTTAGGTATAAGCTTCATATATTTAAGCCTTTCCTGAGAATATTTTACATATGTTTGATTAGTTTCTTTTAACTTTTTTATTACTTCACCAACAGTATTGAATGCTTTTCCTGTCTTTCCTCCATGAGTTATTTTAGGAAACTCGTAATATTTATTTAAATCTTTTCTTATCCCAACAAATATTACTCTTTCTCTCTTTTGAGGAACACCATACTCAGCTGAATTTACTACTTTATATACTACATTATAATCATTAACTTGGCTTAACAAATACATTAATGCACTACCTTTTTGTTCTTCTTTATTCAATGGCGGAAAACCTTCTCCTCTTTCATTTAATGGTCTATGTTTTAAAGGTGCTGATAATAAACCTTTAACATTCTCTAGCAAAAATGCTTTTGGTTTTGTTTCTTCTATTAATTCAATAAATTTAAGCATTGCTTTTCCTCTTTCATCTGAAAAAGCTTTCCTTTTACCAGCTGTACTAAAACTTTGGCAAGGACTTCCACCAAATATTAAATCTATCTCTTTATCTGCTTTTAAGTTTGCATCTTTATAAATTCTATCTTTAGAATAATTCATTATATTTTCATTAATTACATTGAATGTAGGATTATTTAACTTTAATGTCTTACAATATTTTTCTTCTAACTCTACACTTAGTTTCACATCAAAGCCAGCTTTATGTATTCCAATATCTAACCCACCAGCTCCAGCAAAAAATGAAATTGCTATTCTGCTCATATTACACCTCACTAGTATTTTACTTATTAAGTATATCACTTTTTGTCGAATCGGTCCAGCATTTTATATATCAAATTATATAGAACTTACGTTCTCTTGTAAATCCCCCTGTTTGGACTTATTTGCACAAAAATAGCATTAATAGTATTCGTTGTTATAGTACTATTAATGCTGTTTATTTTTACCATTTTTATAAATTTAGCATTTACTTATGATACAATTCTCCGTATCATACCCAAGTGATAATGTTTTATCTTTGTATTTCTTGAATTTCTAACTTAGTTATCAACTTACACTTAGCACTATTTTCATCAAATGAGTAATACATTGCAGATGTAAAATACTTAGACTCATTTTTTGGTAAATCTCTTTGTCTTAGAGGTTTGAAGCCAAAAGCTTCTAATATTTCCCTGACCATACTTCCTACACATTGCTTTGCAAACCCCTCATTGAAATCGAAATCTGTATGTCCTTGGAAATTAGTTTCAATGTATGATTGCACTCCGTACAATGCAGGTCTTCAAGTATTATTCGCTGCTATCATGCTTTGTATGCTTTCAGCTTTTCTTAAATAATTATATATGTTTTTTTAATTTTTTATTTCACACACATATATTCTTTTTATTATTTCTTCTATATTATATGTTATTTTAGATTTTTGTAACATATCTATAAGAATAGGTATTTCTTCATCGCTATTTAAAATTATTTGTTTAACATCATTTATATCAAATTTCAACT
>CAZLOP010000202.1:0-3348 GCA_964561205.1 uncultured Clostridium sp.
TTTATGTCCATTGTGGAAAGGATTGTATTCAGTTATTAAACCAGTAATAATATTAATCATCTCCTAAAAATAACTAAAAAAATTTATTTCATATAAAATTGTAAAAATGCAATAAAATGAATTTTGACTTTCATTTTTTGATATGTTGATTTTTTATGAAATATATTTTTTATATTAATATGTAAAAGGATAATATACAAGAAATTATTATCAAAATTAAAAAAATATTTGAAAAGATATATTTTAGTGCAGAAAAAATGAGCATTGATGAATTATAGAAGTATAATGTATTAACGGAAATAATATGAAAAGAATTTTACATTGTAATACTTGAAAAGATAAAAGTATCAGTAAAATAAAAAAGAAAGATAAGATTTTCAAAAAATATACATTGACTATGAAAAAGGGAAAAAAAATAATATTTATTATCAGATAATTTTGAATATTATAAAGGAAAATAACATTATTTTAATAGTTGAAAATGTTTATAGTAAAGGAGTATATTAATATTAGGGTAAGAAAAGTATGAAAGGAGAAAAAATATGGATCTTATGAAAAAAATATGGCAGTCTGCCAGAGCAGATAAGAAAAGAATTGTTTTACCAGAAGGTAAAGAAAAACGTAATTTAGCAGCTGCTCAGAAAATATATGAATTAGGATTGGCTAACCCTGTATTAATCGGAAATAAAGAGGAAATAATAAAATTAGCCCATGACATAGATGTTGATATATCTAATATAGAAATAATTGATCCTTCAACTTCTAAGGATTTAGATAAATATATTGAAGCATTTTATGAACTCCGAAAGAAAAAAGGAATAACAATGGAGAAGGCAAACAGAATCGTAAGAGATCCATTATATTTTGCTACAATGATGGTAAAATGTGATGATGCAGATGGAATGGTGTCTGGTGCGGTTCATACTACTGGCGATTTGCTTAGACCAGGTCTTCAGATTATAAAAACAGCACCTGGAGTGTCTGTTGTATCAAGCTTTTTTATAATGCAGGTTCCAGATACGGATTATGGAGATAATGGTACACTATTATTTGCAGATTGTGCTGTTAATCCAAATCCTACAGAGGATCAGCTTGCTCAGATAGCAATTGCAACAGCTGAAACAGCTGAAAGATTATGTAAAATTAAACCAAGAGTAGCTATGCTGTCTTTCTCAACAATGGGAAGTGCTGATCATGAAGTGGTTGATAAAGTAAGGAATGCAACTAAGAAAGCAAATGAATTAAGACCGGATTTGAAAATTGATGGGGAATTGCAGCTTGACGCAGCAATTGTAAAAAGCGTAGCTGATCAGAAAGCCCCGGAAAGTAATGTTGCAGGAAAAGCTAATGTTTTAGTATTCCCAGACCTTCAGGCAGGAAATATAGGATATAAATTAGTTCAGAGATTTGCACATGCAACTGCAATTGGGCCAATATGTCAGGGGTTTGCAAAACCAATAAATGATTTGTCAAGAGGCTGCAGCTCAGATGATATTGTTAATGTTGTAGCTCTTACAGCAGTTCAGGCACAAGGCATAGAGAAGTAGAGAAGGAGAGTGTATTAATGAAAGTTTTAGTAATAAATTGTGGGAGTTCATCTTTAAAGTATCAATTAATTGATATGTCAAATGAAAATGTTCTTGCACAGGGATTGGTTGAAAGAATAGGTATTGATGGTATCCTTACACAAAAAGTTGAAGGCAGAGAAAAATATGTTGTGGAAACAGAGCTTAAAGATCATAAAGTAGCAATTGATTTAGTTTTAAATACTCTTATTGATGAAAAACAAGGGGTAATAAAATCAATGGACGAAATCAGCGCAGTTGGACATAGAGTTGTTCATGGTGGTGAAAAATATTCAACTTCTGTTGTAATAGATGACCATGTTATGAAGAATTTAGAAGAACTTATTAGTTTGGCACCTCTTCATAATCCGGCAAATATTATTGGAATAAAGGCTTGTAAGGCCTTAATGGAAAATACTCCTATGGTAGCAGTTTTTGATACTGCATTCCATCAGACAATGCCAAAGAAAGCATATATGTATCCGCTTCCATATGAATATTACACTGAAAATCATGTAAGAAAATATGGTTTCCATGGAACTTCTCATAAATATGTTGCTGAAAAGGCAGCAGAATTTATGGATAAAGACCAGAAAAATTTAAAAACAATAACATGTCACTTAGGAAATGGTGTAAGTGTTACAGCAGTTAATGGAGGAAAATCAGTTGATACAACAATGGGCTTTACTCCACTTGACGGTATTATAATGGGATCAAGATGCGGAAGTATAGATCCTGCAATAGTAACATACTTAATGAAAGAAAAGGGATATACTGTTGATGAAATGAATGAAATTTTAAATAAGAAATCAGGAGTGCTTGCGCTTTCAGGAGTTGGAACTGATTTTAGAGATATAAGAAAGGCTGCTAATAACCATGATGAAAGAGCATTACTTGTTATGGATATTTATGGCTATCAAATTAAAAAGCAGATAGGCGCTTATGCAGCAGCAATGGGCGGACTTGATGTAATAGTATTTACAGCAGGTATTGGAGAACATGCCCCAGAAGTAAGAATTAGAGCATTAACAGATATGGAATTCATGGGTATAAAAATAGATTCTCTTAAAAATGACAATCAGGATGTTGGAGATGGAATGGAAATATCAACACCAGATTCAAAAGTAAAAGTTTTTGTTATTCCAACTAATGAGGAATTAATGATAGCAAAAGAGACTTTAGAACTTACAAAGTAATTAAAATATCTTGACTTTTTTCAAGGGTGTTTATATAATTAGATATGTTTGATATAAAAATATATGACAGGAGTGACAAAAGCCTTAAATTTATAATTTTGGCATACAATGATGGATATAAAAATTAATGATATTATTTCAGGAAAAGGTCGAAAAAAAGAGCTTGGTTATGATTTTGAAATTAGTCCATTTGAATTTGAAGGCGATGTTATAAAAAGTGTCGACTCTTGCAAAGTCAGTGGAAAGATTTCATGTGATGAGAATATTTTAATATTAACAGCTAATGTAAAAGTAAACTTGGAAATGACATGTTCAAGATGCTTAGATACCTTTATCTATCCAATGGATATTGACATAGAAGAAAGGTTTACAAATGACAGTAGTTGTAAAGATGATGCTGTCACTGTAATTGAAGATGTTTTAAACATCGACGAAATAGTTGAAAGCAATATAATTTCAACTTTGCCAATTAAAAGATTATGTAAAACCGACTGTAAAGGTCTTTGCCAGATGTGTGGATGTAATTTAAATCATACTGCATGTAACTGTCAAAATGATGACGTAGACATACGTTTTGAAGCCTTAAA
>CAZLOP010000203.1:0-3333 GCA_964561205.1 uncultured Clostridium sp.
ATGAAAGCTTTTTAATGAAAATATTTTATAATTCAAGTTCTAAAAATATTAGCATCTTATTTGAGACTGGTCGATATAAAACATGCTTACCTAGAAAATATATAAAAGATACACAAATAATTATAAATGATTCTAATTATGTTGAAATACAAAAAAAATTGTGTGAAGAATTTGGAGATGAGGATTAGTGACAAGAAAATTTGAGCCTGATTATTTAACAATGAATGATTTATTTAAAAGAGAAAATATTTATTGTATACCTATTAACCAAAGAAAGTATTCGTGGAAGAAGCAGCAATATGAAGAATATTGGAATGATATTATTAATATATTAGATGATACTGAGAAAAGGCATTATCTAGGAGTTATTACATTGGTAAAGAAAAAGAAAGTAGGCATAAGCCCTGATGAGTATGAAGTAATTGATGGACAACAAAGAATATTAACTACTCTAATTTTTATAGCAGCTTTAAGAGACATATATGTTTTAATAGAAAATATTGATAAAGCAAAAGATATAAATAATACATATTTAAGATTTAAAACAGCTAGACAATCATATGAACGTGTAAAATCTTCTAAAGTTGATGATTTTACATTAAGATCTTTGGTGAATATTTCATTAGATAATATAGATATAGAAATGAGCGACGATAATTTTAGAATATCAGATATAGATTCATCAGAAAATATTAATAATAATATGGTTGAAGCATATTTGTTTTTTTGTAAAAAAATATTTGAAGGATATAACAATGAAGATAGAGACGATGAATATTTAATACAAATGGAAGAGTTGCTTTCTAAAGTCGAAGTTATTACGGTTGTGAGTGAAGATATTTCTAATATATTTTTATATTTTGATTCATTAAATAACAGAGGTTTACAATTAAATAAGATGGATATAATTAGAAATAAATTTTTTAATATTATAAAGAAAAAGTTTCCTGATTCAATGGAGTACTTTGGAGACGAATGGGACAAGTTGGTCATACTTTTAGATGATTTTGATTGTGTGAAATTTTTAAAATACTATTATATGTGCGAAAAAAAGAATATTTTCTCAGCGAATGAATTACCTAAAAAGTTTGAAGAAATGTTTGAAGAAATTAATGATTATAATAATATGAATCATATAATCAAAAAAATGATATCTTACGCAAATATTTATGTAAAAATATTTGCTAAACATGTTAGTAATGATTCAGTTGGTGAGTTAATACAAAAAATTAATTTTTTAGGACAACAAGCATGTTATTCATTTGTCATGGATTATTTCTATTATGTTAAAGATGAATCTAGAAGAAAAATAATTTTAGAGCAATTATTGATAATGAATTATAAAAGAATAATATGTAACTGTTCAACAAAACAGTTAGATGGAATATCTAAAAGTATGATAGAGAAAAAGAATAAAAATGATGAATATAATGATGAAAGTATCTATGAAATTATTAAAAATAATACACCAGTAGAAGAAGAGTTGAAAAGAGAATTAAAGAGTAAAATTTGGGATAAAGATAACATAACATTATTTACTTTATTCTTAATAAATAATGAACAAACATTATTTAAAGATATAGAGGAAAAAGGCAAATATAGAATAGTGTTTGACCCATTAAATGGTAAGTTGAGCAAGAATATGCATTCTTTTGCCTTAGTTGAGACTAGTGTCCTAAGTACATTACATTCTTTTCAGGAAATAAAAGAAATAACGAAATTACAAGCTACGAAAGATATATTATCATATGAACAAGATAACACTGAAGACATTGATGAATATATTTCTAATATAATATGTAACAATATAAAAAAAATATATAGTAATGCAAGATATTAATCTTGCACTACTAATTTTTTGAGAGAGATAATCTAATAAAATTAGTATTTTTTGTAGTTAGACCTATCTCATTAATAACATAAGAAGGTTCCCCAATCCCACAAGCAGACCCTGAAGAAATAGCACAAACCTCTTTATCAGCCATATCCTTAATAAACATATCATTAACAATACCAGGAATAAGCATACCTATAACGCCAGGAATGTGATTATCTGGATCACCTAAAAATTCAACACCAGGATATTTTTGAGTAAGCATTTTCTTTGCTTCAACTTCCATTTCAGCAATCTTCTTCATATATTCATCCATATCTCTTTTAGCAATTTCACATGCCTTACCAAATCCAACAATGTTATGAACAGCAGAAGTACCTGCTCTATACCCATCTTCCTGAAGCCCCCCATGAATTAAGGAAGTGATTTTATAATTACTTAATCCATTTTGTCTTACAAAAGCAGCACCTACACCTTTAGGTCCATAAATTTTATGAGCAGACATTGAAAGAAAATCAACAGGAATTTTCTTAACATCAATATGAATTTTACCTAGAACTTGTGTAGCATCTGAATGAAACAATATATTTTTATCTTTTGCGATGCTGCATAATCCCTCAATATCATTTAATGAACCAATCTCATTATTTCCCCACATAAAAGAAGCGAGTATAGTATTGTCTTTAATAGATTTTTCAAATTCTTCTTTTTCAACCTGAGCATATTTATTTACAGGAAGGAAAGATACCTCATATCCACGATCAATTTTCTTAGTAGTAGATTTTTTCTTTAAAAACTGGCTTGCAACTGATTTTTCAGATTTATTCCAGAATACATCACCATTTAAGAATTTACATGTTTGAAGAACAGATTTATGTTCAACAGTAGAAGTGATTATATGATTTCCACTTTCTTCATAATATTTTTTATAATCAGCAACACCTTTAATAATAAAGTTATTGCTTTCAGATGAACCACCAGTAAATATAATTTCTCTAGGTTCTGCATTTATTAAAGCTGCAACCTGTTCACGAGCTTTTTCTACAGCATTATGAGCATTAACTGCCAGGCTGTAATATCTGCTTGAAGGATTGCCATATTCCTCTTTTAAATATGGCAACATTGCATCAAGCACTTCAGGATCAACAGGAGTTGTAGCACTATTATCTAAATAAATCATATATTAACATCTCCTTTATTAAGTGCATTGTTTAAGAATTTTTCTAAGTTTCCGCCTGCATATTTATATTGATTAAATAAAAGTTCAGCACCTCTGTCCATATGAAGCTTCATATAATGTGGGTAATATTCATCATCATTTATATTACGCTGTAAATTAACTTCAATAAGTGCTTTAAATATTGCATCATGTTCACCAGTAACAGTAGCTCTTTGAAGTTCAAGTCCGTTTACATCTTCATTTGTATAATTATCAATGCTTTCTTTTTCTTTTAATGATAATGATACTGCAATTTTGCTTAAGGCAAAGGGCTTAAGAT
>CAZLOP010000204.1:0-3321 GCA_964561205.1 uncultured Clostridium sp.
TAGCAAACCATAATACTATTGCATCAATGAGTAAAATAACAGATACTGATTATGGGAAGACATCAACTGAATTTGCAATTCAGAATGCTATTAATCAATATAGTTTTATGGCAATGCAGGCAAACATGAATCAATATTCCATATTAACTCAAGTATAATAAGTACAAATATATAAAACTAAAACTAACTTAAAAGGCTGTTTCACTAAAATGTCAGACACCATATATTCAATATAATTAATATATTGGTGAGAGATGATTTTGTGGGACAGTTTGCTTTTTTAAAATTATTGAATTTGTATTAGTAATATTTATGTCTTTTAATTTTCCTATATAAATATTACATTTATTTTATCGATAAATTAGAGTATATATTTAAATTTTAGTAAGAATAATGAAATTAATATGATAATAGAAGTGTGGAATGGGGGAAAATTATGAAGATAATATGTATTGTGCAGGCAAGAATGGGTTCTGAAAGATTACCTGGAAAAGTTATGAGAGAAATAGAAGGAAGACCAATGATATCATATACTTTTAATTCTTTAAAAGAGGCTAAATATGTAAATCAGGTGGTATTGGCAACATCTACTTTGGATATAAATAATGAACTTGCTGAATATGTAGGAAATATGGGTTTTGAAGTTTTTAGAGGAAGTGAAGATAATGTCCTTGAAAGATTTAAAATGGTAGCTGATAAATATGATGGAGATATTATTATAAGAGTTACAGGTGACTGTCCGCTTATAAACCCGATAATAGTAGATAATGTAGTTACTAAATTTTTAATGTATGAATATGATTATATAAGACTTGATGTTCCAGAAACTTTTCAAAGGGGGGTTGATGTAGAAGTATTTTCAAAAGAAGCGTTAGATAAAGTATATAATATAGTATGTTCAAAAGAAAATATAGAAAATGTGGAATATCAGCCGTTCAGAGAACATGTGACATATTATATATATAATCATCAGGATGAATTTAAAGTTGGTTATGTTAAAGGTGAAGGAAAATACTTTAAAAATAGAAATATTAATTTAAGTGTAGATACAATTGAAGATTTTGAAAGGGTTAAAAAAATTATAGAAATGGAAAAATAATAAATATAAGGAAGTGAATTTGTTGGAAAAATCACTTCCTTATATTTATTATTAAATAGCTTTGTTATTCTAGGCATGAGCTGAAAAGTTACTTCCTAAATATGAGCTGCTGGTTTCAGAGGCAGTGTCATTGGAAATATAATTTCTAGCATTATATAAATTTACTTTTTGAATAGTTTCATCAGAAAGGTACATGGAATAGTCATAGCTGATTTTTTTACTAATTACAGATAGTTTTTTAAAAAAAGTATTATTATTTTGTTGTGTTAAGATATATTCACCAAAAGAGCCATTAGCTATAGAATATTTAAATTTAGTATCATCAGTTATTTTTAAAGAACCATCACTTTTTCTGTCTATGCCAAAATTTTTTAGATAATCAGATTCTTTTTTTGTATATTGCTTTAGATTTTTATACAGTTTTTGAAGTTTTTCGTCATGGCTATTATTCTTGCAATGTTTAATTAAATTATTGAGTGAAGAAATTAAATTTTTTACATTGGTTCTTCCATTAGAGTATGCTGTTAAAGATTCTTCATCAGTATTGGTAGAAACCAATGTTGAAAGAAAATCACCGTCTTTTTCTAAGTTTTTAATTGATTTTAAAAGTTTTTTGCAGTCATTACTACTATTTTCTATATAGTCTTTTAATTCATCACTTATTTCAAACTTGTTATTTGTGTTAGAATCATATTTAGAGTAGGAACTTACACTTCCATTTATTGTACTTAGCATATTATCACAACTCCCTATAAAATTATATAATATTTTATCGTTATTTTAACTGTTAGCTTTATATAATTTAAAGATAATATTTAAAACAACGATAAGTAATTTGAACAAATATTTTGAGGTGAACATTATATGAATAAAGTATTTAATATAGGAAATTTTAAATTGGGAGAAAACGAAAAAACTTTTATTATAGCAGAAATGTCAGCTAATCATCTTCAGGATTATGATAGAGCAGTAGAAATAATAAAAAGAGCAGCATGGGCTGGTGCTGATGCAATAAAGCTTCAGACATATACTCCTGATACAATAACACTTGATTGTGATAATGAATATTTTCAAATAAAGCAGGGAACAATTTGGGATGGTACTACTTTACATAAATTGTATGAGACAGCTTATACTCCATGGGAATGGCAGCCTAAATTAAAAGAGGAAGCAGAAAAAGAAGGACTTGTATTTTTTTCATCTCCATTTGATTTTACAGCTGTAGATTTTTTAGAGGAAATGGATGTTCCTGCATACAAAATAGCTTCTTTTGAAATAAATGATATTCCTTTTATAGAATATATAGCATCAAAAGGAAAGCCTGTTATTATGTCAACTGGTATTGCAAGAATGGGAGATATACAAGATGCACTGGATGCTTGCAGAAGAATGGGAAATGAAAATGTAGCTCTTTTAAAATGTACATCATCTTATCCGGCACCAATTGAAGAAGCCAATCTGAACACAATTCCTAATATAAAAGAAACTTTTAATGTAGTTGCTGGTTTATCTGACCATACTATGGGAAATGCAGTATCTGTTGCAGGAGTTGCTCTTGGAGCTAAAATAATTGAGAAACATATGACTCTTAGAAGAAGTGATGGAGGAGCAGACAGTAAATTTTCCATGGAACCAGAAGAATTTAAAGAAATGGTTCATAATATAAGAATTGTAGAAAAAGCAGTTGGAACAGTAAGCTATGATTTATCACAAAAGCAGATAAATTCAAGAGAACATTCAAGAAGTCTTTTTATAGTTAAGGATGTAAAAAAAGGTGAGGTATTTACTGAAGAAAATTTAAAAAGTATACGTCCTGGATTTGGAATAGAAACAAAATATATTAAGGACATAATAGGAAAAAGGGCAAAGAGAGACATTGAAAAGGGAACACCTATGAAGTTTGATTTAATTGAATAAATAAGGCATAATGGGGGGATTTTACATGGAAGACAAGAAGGTCTTATTAGGTCTTTATAGGAGTAATATAGATCCATATTTAAACATACTTGAGAACTTTGAAAAAGTCGGCTATGAAGTACAGGTTTTTGATAATGTAGATAATAATACTGAAGATATTAATATTGAGAATATTATAAATAATGTTTTTGGAACTAATATAAATAGGGAAAATATAAATATAATAAGTAATATTGAAGAATTAATAATTAGTCTTTATAAAGAAAATAGTTTTATATATAATTCATTTATTTATGATAATTCTA